>NZ_JAZGVT010000052.1:0-31708 GCF_036440755.1 Methylobacter sp. Wu8
CCGGTCAAGAAAAAAGAACCGGTCGTCCGCAAACAGGCGGAGCTGCCGAAACCGTTGCCGATGTCCGAGTCAACGCTGCCCGCGCCATCCAGTGCGCCGCCGGTAGCGGCAAGCGCCGCCCCCAGCAAGCCGGCCGCAACGCCGTTTACCGAAGCGAATTTCAACGCCAACTACGGCTCCAACCCGAAACCTAAATATCCGCGGATTGCTACCAGCCGGGGCTGGGAGGGTACCGTGCGTCTGTTGGTCAGAGTATCCGCCGAAGGCGATAGCGAGGAAATCACCGTGCAAACCAGCAGCGGCCACGACGTACTTGACGAGGCCGCCATTGAAGCGGTCGAGAAATGGAAATTCATTCCAGCCAAACGGGGCGACACAGCGGTGTCCAGTTCGGTCATCGTACCCATTAACTTTGTTTTGAATAACTAATAAGTAGTCGTTCAAAAATCTTTTAACGTAACCATGAAGAGCATGAAGAGCATGAAGAGCATGAAGAGCATGAAGAGCGTGAAGAGCATGAAGGGCGTGAAGTTATTTTTCTTCTTCATGATCTTCGTGTTCTTCATGGTAAATAAGGAGACAAACGTTTTTTCATTTGGTTAAAAAACTTTTGCTTACTTATATGCACAGTCCAATGGACAGTGCGAAATTGGAGTGTCTTTCGTGGACAGCGCTTAACCTCAATTAATAAATAAAAAAGGAGACATTAATGCCCACTCATATTTCACCGGAAGTCATCATAGACGGTACCCTGTACACACTGCTGATTTTTTCGGTGGCCACTTGGACGGTGATACTTTTTAAAATCTGGGAATTTGCCAATAACAGTTACCGTAACCGGCGCTTTCACGCCGCGTTCTGGGATGCAGGCGATCTGGCGCAAGCCGAATCGGTTCCGGCAGACACAGCGATAGGCCCGCAGGCCCGGATTGCGCAACAGGGCTTTACCTGGCTCAATGAAAGCCGTCTGTCCGACGGCAAGCAGCTTAAATATTGCGGCGCCCAAGCTGACCTGCTGGAACAAGCGATGCGTGAGCAAATGCAGAAAGAACAACATCTGATGGAGAGCGGCCTGACCATGCTCGCCAGCATCGGCAGCACCGCGCCGTTCGTCGGCCTGTTTGGCACCGTATTGGGCATCATGCATGCGATGCATGAAATTACCGCCAGCGGATCGACCAGCCTGGATGTCGTGGCGGGTCCGATCGGCGACGCCCTGGTCGCCACCGCAATCGGTATCGCCGTCGCGGTACCGGCCGTATTGGCTTATAACTTCTTCCTGCGCCGGGTCAAACAGCATCGCGCCGGCTTGGAAAACTTCGTCGCCAGCTTTCTGCATATCGTCTTCGGCACAGACAGTAAAGTTAAGGAATAGACGCATGGCTTTTAAACCGCAATCGGAAGATGAAGGAGCGATGAGCGAGATTAACGTCACGCCGCTGGTCGATGTGATGCTGGTGCTGGTTATTATTTTGCTGGTGACCGCGCCTATGCTGACGCAATCGGTGCGCGTGACTTTGCCGAAAACCGCCGAGACCACGGCGGATACCAAAGATCAGCCGCTACAGCTCGGCATCGATGCGCAGGGGGCGATAACCTTGAACAAACTGCCGATGGCCGACTTGGCCGCATTGGAAACGGCGTTGAAGAACGAGCTCGTGCAAAACCCCGAGATCGGCCTGCATTTATATGCCGACCAGGACGTTGTTTATTCCAAGGTTGCCGAAGTCATGGCGACTGTGCAACACGCCGGGATCGCCAAAATAGCCTTTGTGACTGTGGAGCAGTAATTTGCCCGGCAGGATTTGTACAGTAAGTTTGTGCGTGCTAGGTTGCATGATGCTGCTGCTGACGGCATGCGCTACGACGCCGGAGCGCAATGCAACCGACATGACCCCATCTCCGGCGCAATGGACAGCCGCCAATGCATCCGATAAGCCCATTGCGACACAATGGCTAGTCGCGTTTGCCGACCCGGAGCTAAGCGCATTAGTGCAGGATGCGCTGAACCATAACTATGACCTGAAAGCCGCCGCCGCCCGCGTCGATGCAGCTCGGCAGCAGGCGCGCATCGACGGCGCGGCGCGTTGGCCGCAGCTGGCTTTTGCCGCGGGATACCAGCGCGGCGCGGCCATAACAAACAGCGAGAGCGGCGCGTTTGAAGCGCTGTTCGCGATGAGCTGGGAAATCGATGTATGGGGGCGCATCAAAGCCACCCAGCAAGCAGCCGGACAGGATGCCGAAGCCGTTGCCGCCGATTATCACGGCGCCGGATTGTCGCTGGCGGCGCGCACCGCACAAAGCTATTTTGAACTGATCGAGGCTAACCTCCAGGCCGAGGTCGCCGAACAATCGACCAAGGACCGCAGAACTATCGTCGATCTGGTCCGCGGCCGGTTTGCCCGTGGCTTGACCCGCGGCCTCGATTTACGCTTGGTGTTGACCGATCTGGAGAATGCCAAAGCGCAATTGGCCGGTGCGCGCAATCGGGTGCAAATCGTCACGCGCCGTTTGGAAGTGTTGCTGGGCCGCTATCCCGGCAATAGCTTTAAAAAGCGCTCAGCCTTGCCGACGCCGCCGGCCGCTTTATCCGCAGGCTTGCCCTCGGAACTGTTGGCGCGGCGGCCCGATCTGGTCGCCGTTTTGTCGCGGCTGCGGGCGGCGGATTCCCGCGTGGAAAGCGCGAAAAAAGCGCTGTTGCCCAGGATCACCCTGACCGCTGCCGGAGGCACAGGCAGCCCGGCGCTGACTGAGCTGATCGATCCCCGCGCCGTCGCCTGGAATTTGGCTATGGGACTGGTGCAGCCCATTTTCACCGGAGGCCGCCTGACGGCGGCAATACATTTGAATGAGGCGCGCACCGAAGAAGCGTTTAATCAATATCAAAGTACGGCGCTTAACGCCTTTCGCGAAGTGGAACAAGCGCTGGCTGCGGAATCCTGGTTAAGGGAGCAGGAGCGGGCGCTGAAGGAAGCTGTCGAGCAAACCGAAGCCAGCCGAAAGCTCGCTATCTATTCGTACCGCCAAGGCCTGATCGAAATCCTGACATTGCTGGACAGTTACCGCAGCACCCTGAACGCCCAAAGCGCGCATCTTTACGTGCAACGGCAATTGCTCAGCAACCGGATTGATCTTTATTTGGCCTTGGGGGGCGGGGTTTGAGAGGAAAGGCGAAAGGCGAAAGGCGAAGGGCGTCGTGTTGATGTTTAGGTTTTTCGCCCTTTGCCTTTTGCCATTCGCCTAAAAAAACATTTATGAGACGTTATTTGATGATTGGAACAAGCCGGTTGAAAATCTTATTGCCTGTCGTATTGCTGCTGACCGGCATCGCCAGTGCCTGGGCTGTTATTGCGACGCGCCCGCAAATGACGCTGCAAACGCCGAACACTGAAGCGCCGCTGGTTACCGTGATTCAGGTCGAACCGCAATCGCTCCGGCTTGATGTCCATTCTCAAGGCGTCGTCGCGCCGCGCAACGAAATCGATTTGATACCGGAAGTCTCGGGCAAAATCATCCAGCTTCATCCCGATTTTGTCGCAGGCGGCTTTTTTGTCCGCAACGACCTGTTGGCGGCTATCGATCCGCGCGATTATGACTACGCTATTTCCCAAGCCCAGGCGCAAATCGCCGAAGCCAAACGGCAATTGGCGATGGAAGAGGCCCAGGCCGAGCAGGCGCATAATGAATGGCAAGCCTTGGGCGAAGGAACGGCTTCGCCGCTGGCGATGCATGAGCCGCAACTGGCCGAAGCCCGCGCCAAACTTAAAGCCGCCGAAGCCAGTCTGCTGCAAGCCCAGACCAAGCGCAGCCGGTGCGAATTGCGCGCGCCGTTTACCGGACGCCTGCAAATCAAGCTGGTCGGTTTGGGCCAAACCATCCAAGCCGGCGAAAAACTGGCGCGCATCTATTCGACCGATCTGGCCGAAATCAGGTTGCCGTTGCCGACCGATCAGCTGGCCTATCTGGATTTGCCGCTGGGAGAAGGGCAGTGCGGCGAGACCTGTCCCAAAGTGACATTCACCGCCGACTTCGCAGGAACCGTGCAAACCTGGGAAGGCCGTATCGTGCGCAGCGAAGGCAAGCTGGATGACACTACCGGCGTGCTCTATGCGGTGGCCGAAGTGCTCAATCCGTATAGCCGAAAAGACCGGAACTCACCGCTGCTGGCCGGGCTGTTTGTGCAGGCGCAGGTACTGGGCAAGGAACAGCAAAATCTGTTTGTGCTGCCGCAGGTTGCAATCAACGCCTCGCAGCAGGCCTTGGTCGTTGACGCCGAACTGCGGTTGCATATCCGCCGCCTTGAGGTGCTGCGCAATGAGCCGGATCGTATTCTGGTGAAAGGCGGCCTGAACGCAGGCGACCGGATTGTGACGTCCGGTATTCATGTGCCGGTGGAAGGCATGAAGGTCAGGGTCGAATGATTATCAGGCGAAAGGCGAAGGACGAAAGACGAAAACAACTAAGCTATAACACAGCTGCCTTTGTTAGCTCTTCGTCTTTTCGTGTCTTTCGTGGACAGTGCGTAACATCCTCTAACTCATGAATAATTCATCACACTATCGTTCTACCGGCCTTTTAGCCTGGTTCGCCTCCAATCCGGTGGCGGCCAACCTGTTGATGATGCTGATCATTATCGGCGGTATCGTCGGTTTTAAGGTGATGGACAAGGAGGTGTTTCCCCGTTTTAACCTGCAACAGATCGAGATTACGGCAAATTATCCGGGCGCGGGGCCTTTGGAAATCGAAGAATCGGTGTGCGTGCGCATCGAAGAGGCGATCAGCGATATGCCGGGGATCAAACGGCAAAGCAGCGTGATTCTCGAGGGCGAATGCACCGTCAAGGTCTGGGTGTTGCCGGATTACGATCAGGATCTGGTTATCAGTTCCCTGCGCGGACGCATTCAAAATATTCCCCGGCTGCCGAAAAACCTGGAAAAAATCGACGTGCAACCGGCCACCCGCAATGGCGATGACGGCGTCATCTGGGTGGCTTTACACGGCCCTACCGATCCGCTGACATTGCAACGTTTCGGCGAGCGCATTCGCGCCGACCTTGAGCAAATCCCCGGCGTGTTCCGGGTAATCAATTATGGCGAAATTCCTTATGAAATCGTTATCGAGGTGTCTTCGGCCAGACTGAATCAATACCACCTGTCCCTGCACGATGTCACCGAAGCCGTGCGCCGCGCCTCGCTGGACCAGTCGGGCGGACTGGTGAAAACGCCGTCAGGCGAATTGCAGCTCAGGGTCAAGGGCAAAGCCAAGGACGCATCCAGTATCGGCGATCTGGTGCTGCGCACCCATGCCGACGGCACGCGCTTGCGTCTCGGCGAGGTTGCCGTGATCCGCGACGGCCTCGAAGAGCGGCTGTCGGAATGGCATTATAACGGCGAGACCGCCCAGGGCTGGGCAATCCATACCAAATACAGTTCTGTCGACGTGGCGCGCCGGGTTAAGGACTATGTCGCCGACATGCAGCCGCAACTGCCGGAAGGTCTGGCGATGACGACCTGGTGGGATGATTCGCAGGCTTACGAGGAGCGGGTGCGCACGCTGGTGGAAGACGGCCTCGGCGGCTTCGTGCTGGTATGCCTGGTGTTGACCTTGTTTTTGCGCTTGCGCGTGGCGGTCTGGGCCGGAGTCGGTATTTTCACGTCGGTACTGGGCGCGTTGTGGCTGATGCCGATGCTGGATGTGTCGCTGAACATGCTGTCGTTGTTCGGTTTTCTGTTGGCGATGGGTATTCTGGTCGACGACGCGATCATTATCGGCGAAAGCGTGCATTCGCATCAGCAGGACGGGCAGGATGCCGAGGCCAGTCTTGCCGGTGCGATCAGCGGCGTACAGGCGGTGGCCTTGCCGGTGATCCTGTCGGTCATGGTGGCTTTGGTGGCGTTCCTACCGGGGTTGTTCCTGCCCGGATGGGCCGGGCAGATGATGAAACCGATCTGTCTGGTGATGATTTTGACCCTGGTGTTTTCGCTGATCGAGGCCTTGCTGATTTTGCCGTCGCATCTGGCCGGGCCCAATCGCTCGGTAACGGCTTATTCCCGGTTGGAACGTTTACGGGGCAAGCTCAATGCCGGCCTGGACCGCTTTGTCGAGCGTTACTACCGCCCGTTTCTGCAATTCGCACTGAATTGGCGCTACCTGTGCGTCGCCGGTTTCATGGTGTTGATACTCCTGTGCGGCGCATGGCTGGACAGCGGAAGGCTGCGCATGTCCCTGCAGGCGGATGTGGTCAAGGACAGTTTCTGGGTTTCCCTGGCATCGCCGCAGGATGCGCCTTACAGCGAAGTGCGCGGCCGGGCGCAACAGGTGGAGCGGGCGTTTTTTGCGCTGCGAGATGAACTGGACGGAGCAAACCGCGATCCCAAGAAAGCCGGCGTCGTTGTCGGACTGGAAACCATGATCTGGGAGCATAGCGCCGGTTTCTGGACCGAATTTTCGGAGGAAGGCCGGCGACGGATAGTCGTCGAAGATTTTATCAATATGTGGCGCAAACGTATCGGCGACCTGGGCCGCACCAAGATCGATTTTCTGTACAAGGAAGGCGACGTGCCTTACGACATCGAGATTGATCTCGGCGCGACCGATTCCGAGATGCTGCCTAAAGCCGCGGCTGAACTCAAGCGCACGCTTGAAGGCTATCCCGGCGTTTACGATGTGGTCGACTCCAGCGAACCGGGCAAGCCGGAAATCCGCTTGACCTTGAAGCCGGAAGCGGAGCGCTTGGGGCTGCGGCTTGAGGATTTATCCGAGCAAGTCCGTCACGGCTACTATGGCGATGAAGTGCAACGCTTGCAGCGCGGGCGTAATGAAGTCAAGGTGATGGTGCGTTATCCGCGCGACGAACGCCAGTCGTTAGACAGTCTGGCGGCGCTGCCGGTGCAACTGCCGGACGGCCAGCATGCGCCTTTAGGCACGTTGGCTAAAGTGACATTAACCCCCGGCGTCGCCAAGCTGATCCGGCAAGACCGCCGCCGGGTGTTGAAAGTGCAGGCGCGGGTCGACCGGCAAAAAGCCGATGTCAACGCGATCTATGCGGGGCTGGAAACCGGCGAGCTGAAAAACTTGCGCTTGAATCATCCCGGCCTGAGCGCAACCATCGGCCAGGATCGCCAGGAACAGCAATCCATGCTTGAGGCGCTGAAACAAAACACGCTGATCTCGCTGCTGGTGATTTATGTGCTGATTGCGGTGCCGTTCCGCTCGTACCTGAAGCCGCTGATTTTCCTGTTGGCCGCGCCGGTCGCCTGGTGCGGGGCGGTCATTGCGCACGGGCTGGCGGGTTTGCCGTTGTCGATGGAATCCTTGGTCGGGATGATCGCGGCCAGCGGCGTGGTTGTCAACGACAGCCTGGTGCTGCTGGATTATATGAAAGAGAACCACGACCCGGAAAAGCCGATTACGGAATTGATTTGCGCCGCCTGCACCTCGCGGTTTCGGCCGATCTTTTTGGCCTTCCTGACCAATTTCGCCGGATTTCTGCCGGCGCTGCTGGAAACCAGCCCGCAAGCGCAATTTTTGATTCCGATGACCTTGTCCCTGTCGGCGGGCCTGTTGCTGGGCATGGCAGCCAGCCTGATACTGACGCCGGTTTGTTACGCTATTTTGGGCAAGGCTTGAGTCCGCTCCACCGGAGCGAAACGGCGCCACCCTCATTCATAACTCGGTTGGATGGGGTTCACGGGTAAGGATAATCGCCCAAAAACACCTAAAACCTTTACGTTATTGATAAGTAACCGTACTTATTGATTGCAAACGTTCGATTCTCTATTTTAAACATACCCGTGCGGCATTGTCGGCCTTGATGATGTCGGCTGCATGTAAACGGCGCTATCGAGGGGCGTTGACTCTCAGACCTGTTTTGGGCTCCGGTTTTTTATGACGGTGCATTTCCTCATTTTATCCGATACCTGCAATGTTCCCGTATGACTGAGTTTTTTGGTATTAAAAACGAGACCCCTTATAGCTATTGTCTGAGCTGTAGCCCGGAATTGCTTTGGCTGCACGTTATTTCGGATTTGCTGATCACGCTTTCCTTTTATGCCGTTTTCCTGGGGGTCGTCCGTTTTATCCGGCAGCGTAAAAATTTACCCTATCCGTGGCTGTTTGCCTTGTTCGCCGGATTTATTGTCGCCTGCGGCGCCACGCACTTACTGTCGGTTATCATGATTTGGCTGCCTTTATATTGGCTGGACGGCCTGTTTAAAGCCTTTGCGGCGGCGCTCTCTGTCGCGATTCTTGTGCCGAGGCTGCATCTTATTCCCCGCATCTTGTCTGTCTCCGGCGCTACACACCTTCAAGCTGAGGCGGAGCAAGCGGAGAATAAACTTGCGGTTATTTCCGATAGCGTCGAAGCCTGCATACTGGATTCCCTGACCTCGCAGATCGCCGTGCTGGATACGCAGGGCGTTATCGTTGCGGTCAACAAGGCGTGGCGGCGGTTTGGCAAGGAAAACGGCAGTCAAGCTATGCCGGGATTTGATTATCTGGACGCTTGTAAAAGAGGACTCAATCAATCTTATGGCGATCAGGGAGCCGCCGCTCATATCGGCATTGCGGCGGTTCTGGCCGGCGAGCTGGAAACATTTCAGCTGGAGTATTCGTGTCATTTATCCGATCAGCAACGCTGGTTTTACATGAACGTGTCGCCATTGCGAGGTTCTCGCCGGGGGGCGGTGCTCAGCCATGAAAACATCACCGAGCGTAAGTACCGGGAGCAGCAAGACAAGGATCATCTGGATCAGCTCGCTCATGTCACTCGCCGCGGATTGATGGGCGAAATGGCGTCGGGCATCGCCCATGAAGTCAACCAGCCCCTGTCTGCGATTTCAAGCTATACGCAAGTGAGTTTAAACCTGATTAACACGGAAGACCCCGATCTGGTAAAGCTCACCGAGATATTGCATAAAACCCAGCAGCAGGCGTTGAGGGCGGGGTGGATCATTCATCGCATGAGGGAGTTTGTGCAAGCGCATGCAAAATACCGTTCAACGGCCGATGTTAATCATTTAATTCATAACGCTGCCGGCCTGTGTAGCGCCGAACTTAAACGAAACCACATCAGGCTGACCTTTGAGCTGAAAAGCAACCTGCCGCCTATCTATGTCGATTATGTGCAAATCGAACAAGTCATCATCAACCTGATCCGAAACAGCGTTGACGCGCTGCAAAACTTACCGCCGAAACAGCAGCGCCAGTTATCCATCCATAGCGGATTGGTGGGGGATAACGGCATACAGGTCAGGATGAAAGACAATGGGCCGGGACTCGATGAGGACCAGCAACAAAAAATATTAACGCCTTTTTACAGCACCAAGACCGATAGCATGGGTATGGGCTTACCGATCAGCCGCTCTCTGGTCGAAGCTCATGACGGCACGTTGCGTTTCGATAGCGCGCCCGGAAAAGGCGCCACTTTTTATTTCACTCTGCCGATACACAGAAAACCTGATGGGGATGGGGGCTGATTTAATTCACAGATGTTGAACGGGGTTTTAACGGTTCGGCATCAATTTCAAAATCCATTTTGATGCGTTTTACGGCGGCTTTCATTTCCGATTTGCTCTTAAAAGGTCCGGCGATAACTTGGTAGGCATCGTCTTTTTGGACTTTACGGGCGGGTATGACCGGTCCCTGGTGATTAAGCATGGTTGCCAGTTGTTGCGCTTGCGTTTCGTCATTAAAGCGGGCTACTAAAACGGACCAGTCGCTGTCTTTTAGCTCCTGGATAACCGGTTGGTCATAGAACCGGCCGGGATGTTTCAACTGCAAGGCGTTTGCCGATATTTGCGTTATATCGGGGCTGTGCATGAGCACCGGCGTGGGAATGCCGTCTGAGCGCCGGAGTATGCGTTCGACTTTTTCCCAATCGACAGCGACGCTTTTTTTTGCGCCGATTTCATGTAACTGCCTGATGACCTGTTTTTTCAGCTTGGCTTTATCCTTGGTCCATTTTTGTAAGGGTTCATGCGCTTCAAGGTATAACATGTCCTGACGCCATGCGGTCAAATAGGGCTGGTGAACGATGTGTACCGGCATGCCGACCGTCGCTTTTTTGAACAGCGCTTCAATATCTTCGGGATAAAGCTGCACGCAGCCGTGACTGATCTGCATGCCGATACCGTAGGGTTTGTTGGTGCCGTGGATTAAATAACCGGGGACGCCCAGGCGCATTGCATAAAGCCCCAGCGGATTGTCCGGTCCGGCATCGACTACCGCGGGCAGTGAATCGCCTTTTTCGGCGTGTTCGCGATGAATGGATTCGGGGACGCGCCAGCTGGGATTGGCGTTTTTGGCGACGATGCTGGTCAGTCCCATCGGCGTATTCCAGCCCTGGCGGCCAATGCCTACCGGATAGGTGTAGACTTTGCCGGGTTGTTTTGGGGGGTAATAAAACAGCCGCATATTCGCCAGATTCAGGGCTATGCCTTTGTGAGGCGAGTCGGGAAGTATAAATTGTAAAGGCAGCAAAACATGACTGCCCGGCGCGGGAGTCCAGGGGGAGACAGCGGAATTGGCTATGCTGATGTCGTTATAGCCCAGGCCGAAATGCCGGGCAATATCCGGCAGCGTATCGTTTTCGCGGCTATCGATTGCGGCAATCGCACCGACCATGTTTTCGCCGTCAGACAGGTCGAATTCGTGGGTGGCGATGGTTTCGGGTTGAGGAATCTGATGGTTTGCCGTTTCCTGATAAAAAAGCGACGATAGCGTCTGACAGCCGCTAAGCAGCATTAATCCGGCTATCAGGGTCAGCGGCAGGGCGGTTTTTTTAACGGTGGGCAGGCTTCCTTGGTTGGGCATAGTCATAAGCTGCGAGTAGTGTTACAAGCGTCAAAGTATAGTCAGGGAAATATTAAGAAAGGATTAAATGCGGGGGCTTCCGGCCGTATGCGGCTGAAACCGCCTGGAGTTAAACTCCTTAGCTCCAGGCGGTTTAAGTCAAATCGATGGCTCTTTAACCGGCCGGTCGGAATTCAGGGCCATCCATCCGATTACGATTCTGTATATCATCAGTAGCAGGGTTGCAATCAGGATAAACAGGCCGATGCCCAACTCAAAAGTCAATCCGGCCAACGCCATACCGGCCAGAGCTATCCAGACGGTCTTGATTTGCCAGTCGAAATGGGATTCCAGCCAGGTTCCCCGGACGTCATCCCGCCTCATGAAGTTTATAACCGCCCCCACCAGCAACGGCAAGCCGGCAAATGCGAAAGAGAGTACCTGGCATAGATAGACGGTCGCCGCCAGCCGTTTCAAGTCGTGTGATTTTTCAAGACCGGTTTGATCAGTTGAATTTTCATTCATGATACACCTGCCTGTTGATTTTTTCTGTTATGGCAGCCGCGAAGCCGCAGTGCCTTCTTGGCCGAATATAAGCTTTATTTCAGATAAATCAACAGACAACAGGCTTTAAAATGGCCTTAAAGCCCAAGTTCTGACAGGCCGGGCTGAGCGTCGGGTCTTGGTCCCAGCGGCCAGTGGAATTTCCGCTCCGTCTCGTTAATCGGCAAGTCGTTGATGCTGGCTATGCGGCGCTGCATCAGGCCGTTTGGGTCGAATTCCCCGTTTTCATTGCCGTAAGAACGGAACCAGTTGCCCGAATCGTCATGCCACTCATAGGCAAAGCGCACCGCGATACGCGCATCGTGAAAGTCCATAGCTCCTTTATCAGGCGGTAATCCAGTTCCCTGGCCCATTTTTGCTTTAGAAACTGCACAATCCGGTCGCGGCCGCTAAGAAATTGGGTCCGGTTACGCCATTGGCTGTCAATGCTGTAAGCCGGCGCTATATTTCCGGGTCATGGGTATTCCAGGCGTTTTCGGCGCGCGTGAATGCGGATTTTTACTGCAATACGAATTTAAGCCCGATCAACATCAGTATGCAAGCTAAAACCGGGCGTAAAAATCTTTCCGGAATCTTTGCGCTCAGGTGGCTGCCGATCCAGATGCCCGGCAACGAGCCGAGCAGCAGGCTGGCCAATAAAATCAAATCCACATTGCCCAGGCTAAGGTGGCCCAGTCCCGCGACTGCGGTCAACGGAATGGCATGAGCCAGATCGGTACCGACAATCTTCAGCGTGGTCATTCTGGGATAGAGAAATAACAGTGCAACGGTACCCAGCGCGCCCGCGCCGACAGACGACAGAGTGACCAATACGCCCAGCACCGCGCCAATCAGCACCGTGGCGGGAATTTGCAGATGCTTGAAGCGCCCGGCATTCTCGGGGGTGCTGTGCTCGTCATCAATAGGTTTAAGTCTTGCCGCCCTGTTTAATAACACGCTGCGCACGATCAGTGAGATCGAAGTCAGCACCAGCGCGATGCCCAGCGTAAACGTAATCGCCCCCGTGGTTTCCTTGCCGACTTCCATAAAATGTTTAAGTACAAACAAGGTGGCCAGCGCAAAAGGTATGCTGCCCAGCGCCAACCAGCCGACGATTTTCCAGTCTACCGAGCTGTGTTTATTGTGATGCACCCATACGCCGCCGGTTTTGGTGATGGCGGCAAATAAAAGATCGGTGCCCACCGCGACGGAAGGTTTGAATCCGAACAGGAAAACCAGTAATGGCGTCATCAGCGAACCGCCGCCCACGCCGGTCAACCCCACCAACAGACCTACAGCAAGACCGGAAAAAGTGTATCCCCAATTCATAAAACCAACCCTTGTTTTAATGCGTCTAAAAAGACAGGCATTATAACAGGCGAGTAGTGCTGATTTTTAGATATGTTGCCCTGGATTATGAATAATGACTTTGCGTTTGGCGCTAAAATGCCTGTATAACCGTTTTGCAACGATATGCCCACCTTAGGAGAACTCTCGATGAACTATGCAGACATGCTGGCCGTGGCGCTTGCCGAAGCGCAAACCGGCTTTGATGAAGGCGGTGTACCGGTCGGCGCGGCGCTGTTCGACGCTGACGGCAACCTGCTTGGACGCGGCCGTAATCGCCGGGTGCAGGATAACGATCCCTCCGTTCACGGCGAAACAGACGCCTTCCGTAAAGCCGGCCGTCAAACCCATTATCGCGACAAGATTTTGGTGACGACGTTGGCGCCCTGCTGGTATTGCTCGGGGTTAATCCGGCAATTCAATATCGGCACCGTGGTGGTCGGCGAATCGGTCAACTTTGAAGGCCACCTGGACTGGCTCAAAGAAGCCGGGGTGAAAGTTGTTGAAATGAACGATCCCGATTGTATCGCGCTGATGTCGCGCTTTATCGAGCAATCGCCGCAGCTTTGGTTTGAAGACATCGGCGAATGCGATTGTGCTTAACGGGGCCTGACGGTTTGTCTGCTGATTTGAGTCGCTCCGGCTTCAAGCGATTATGCTAAATCAGGCGCCCGCCTCATCAAAATTCAGCTCATCCCCAATCCGTGCTGAGTAAAATCGGTCACAATGGAGTTGATTCGATATAATGCTATCGTGCAGAAAAATAATGTTTTTTGAGGGGGATGACAATGACTGATAATAATGAAAAACACAAGATAGTGATTGTTGGCGGCGGGGCGGCGGGACTTGAGATTGCCACCCGTTTGGGTAAAAAATTAGGTAAAAAAGGCTTGGCCGAGGTCATGTTGCTGGACGCTTCGCCGACGCATATCTGGAAGCCGTTGTTGCATGAGGTTGCAGCCGGTACATTGGATGAGTCCGAGCAGATTGAATATCTGGCCCAGGCGCACCGGAACCATTTCCGCTTCAGGCTGGGCAGGATGGAAGGCCTGAACCGGCAGAAAAAGGAAATTTATGTCAGCCCGACGTTCAGCGACAGCGGCGAAGAATTAATCCCCCGGCGCACGTTCAGCTACGATACGCTGGTGATGTCGGTCGGCAGTATCAGCAACACGTTTAATATCAAGGGCGTGGCGGAACACTGCCTGTTCCTCGATACCACCGCGCAGGCTTTCAGGTTTCAAAAACAACTGGTCGAATCGTATATCAAAAGCCATGCGGGCACAGCCGCCGACAAGACCTTGTCTATCGTTATCATTGGCGCGGGAGCCACCGGCGTCGAGCTGTCGGCTCAATTGCACGAGGTGACCGATTTGCTGGCGGTTTACGGTCTGGATGAATCCAGCGATGTAAAACTGACCATTATCGAAGCGGCCACGCAATTGTTGCCCGCATTGCCCGGCAAGTTAGCTAATGCGACACAGCAGCAACTGGTCAAGCTGGGCATTGACCTTAAGCTGGGCCGCCGGGTGGTTGAAGTGACCGGGGACGCCGTGCATACCCATGACGGCGAAATAATACCGGCGGATCTTAAAGTCTGGTCGGCGGGCATTAAAGCGCCGGACTGGATGAAAGACCTGGACGGCCTGGAAGTGAACAGGATCAACCAGTTGGTGGTCGATGAAACCTTAAAAACCAGCGACGATAACATTTTTGCGATAGGCGATTGCGCGGCCTGCCCGTGGCCCGGACACGACGGCAATGTGCCGCCGAGAGCCCAAGCGGCGCATCAGCAGGCATCGACGTTAAGCAAATCGATAGTCAACCGCTTACAGGGCGGCAAGCCGGTGAAATACACTTATCTCGATTACGGGTCGCTGGTGGCGCTCGGCAAATACACCACGGTCGGCAACCTGATGGGCAACCTGATGGGTTCGGTCAGTATCGGCGGTTTTATCGCCAGAGTGGTTTATCTGTCCCTGTACAAAATGCATCAGGTGGCGATACACGGCTATTTTAGGACGGCGATGTTGACGCTTTCCAACCTGTTCCGGCGCAGCGCCCATGCAAAAATTAAAATGCATTAAAATTTTTTATGTACCTACGCCTGCGTAGTTACTTTTTTATCATTATTGACCAAGACCAAAAACATGTTTGAAATTGAATACGAATTCCGCGAAGAAGATTTAATTCATTTTAATGAAATACAATTCATGAGAAATGAAGAGATACAGAGCAATATAAGAAAAAACCGCTGGATAGTGCCGGGCGTCATGGGGCTTATCGGTTCGTTTTATTATTTTTATTACGGCGATATGACTTCATCGGGGTACATCGTCGTTATTGCGATACTCTGGGCGTTGCTGTCGCCCAAGATCATGATGCTGGATTTGCGCAGGCAGATTCTTAAGAACTATACCTATAAAGAAAAGCACAATATGTTCGGCACCTATGTTTTAACCATAGACCCCGCCAATCCTAATTACCTGCTGGAGAAGTCGCCCAGCGGCAAGCATAAAATGGCCTGGAGCGACCTGGTCCGGGTCGAATACGGCAAACGCTATGTATATATCTATATTAATCTGAGCACCGCGCTGGTTATTCCGGTGGAAACCGTCAAAAGAGGCAATCTTGAGCAATTTGCCGAGCAGGCGGAAAAGATGATTGAGCGGTTTGCTTAAGATTCAATATGTAGGGTGCGTATCGCGTACCCTACAGGACTGCAAAAAGCGTAGTTAGGAGAATATCATGTATCGATTGGGCTGGCCATGTGCAACATTTTTTGCGGAAATGGGCATGCCGCTTTTAATTAAAGTTGAAATTATTCACGATAACGAAGCGAATGTTTATGTCGCAACCAGCCCTGATTTAAAAGGGTTGGTTGTCGAAGCGGAAACTTTAGACGAGTTGGAAAAAGAAGTGTGGGAGTTGGTGCCTGAGTTACTCACGCTGGATAAGCCAAAGTTGCGCGTAAAAGCCGTAACGCATTTATCGTTTTTTCAGCCGCCCGTTGCTGTATGAATGGCTATGAAAAACAGGTCAAAGAGCTATTGCTAAAACACGGATACCGATTGATTCGCACCGGCAAAGGGTCTCATGAAATATGGGTATCAGAAAAAGGTGTATCCGTTACCGTAAATCATGTTTGTAAATCACGGCACACGGCCAATAGCATCATGAAAGCGGCGGGTATTGCGCATCGTTTTTAAGAGAAAGTCGCGTCAAGAAGATGTTAGATGGGTCGAAGAGTTACGGTTTTTTTCACATAGTTACAATGACCAAACGTTTCGGTCGGGGCTACCTTTTTTATTATTTCGAATCCTTTTTATTGAGTTAAACAGCCATGATTACATCAATATATGCCTCCCTCGCAGCCTTGCTAATAGTGCGGCTTACGCTTTCGGTAATAAAACTGCGCAGAAAAAACCGGATCAGCGTGGGCGACGGCGGAAATGAAGCCTTGCAGTTGGCCATTCGCACTCATGCCAATGCCGTTGAATATATTCCTATCGCATTGATGCTGTTGTTAACGCTGGAATTAAACGGCGCGCCGAAAATACTTATCCATATTTTAGGTGTTACGCTGTTAATTGGGCGAATACTTCATGCACTGGGGCTTCCCGCAAAGGATCTTAAGAAAAGAGTATTGGGCATGCAGATAACCATCTACCTAGTGATCGGCTTGGCCGTGCTGAATATTTTATTTTTTGCGTTTGCCGGGACGCTTAAGTTTTAGCGGAGGCGGCCATGTATTCAATCGCGCTTAAGGAAGCCAAAAACCAGCTTGAAGAACTGACTGCAAAAGTTGTCACAGGTGAAGAAGTTATTATTACCGATGATAAAGGTGCTACTTTTCAGTTAATCCAAATTAACCCCAAAAAACCACAACCTAGATTCGGTAGCGCTAAAGGTTTAATCAGCATGGCTGAAGATTTTGATGAACCCTTGGATGATTTTAAGGATTATATGCCGTGAGATTGTTACTCGATACGCATACCTTTATTTGGTTTATTGAAGGACATCCTGATTTAAGTGCGTTAGCAAAAAATCTGATTGAAGATCCTAAAAATGAGCGATTTTTAAGTATTGCCAGCTTATGGGAAATAGCTATTAAAACCAGCTTGGGACGGTTAAATCTTAATCCCAGCATTCAGCAGTTAGTTGATGATCATGTTTACGGCAATGCAATCGATTTATTGCCCATTGCACCCAGTTGCTTAGATCGTTTGGCCAACTTGGTTTTTTATCATAAAGATCCTTTTGATCGTTTGATTATTGCGCAGGCTATGGTCGAGAAATTAACTATTGTAGGCAAAGATGGTTTGTTTGCCGGTTATGATGTCGATTGTGTCTGGTAAGTTGAGTAGGCCATATTCACCCAATTTCAGTTTCCACAACATGCTTTTCTTTCGCCTTTTGTCTTGAGTCTCAATGCTAAATTTTAGAAATATAACCCTCCGCCGCGGCGCGCGGGTGTTGTTTGCCAACTCTTCTTTCACCATTCACAAAGGCCAAAAAGTGGGCTTTACCGGCGCAAACGGCGCGGGCAAATCCAGTTTTTTTGCGCTGGTCAGGGGCGATTTGCATTTGGATGAGGGCGATTTTTCGATGCCGCCGGGGCTGGAAATCGCTCATGTCGCCCAGGAAACGCCGGCCGTCGTTCGCTCTGCGATCGATTACGTCATTGACGGCGATCAGCCGTTAAGACGCTTGCAAGCCCAATTGGTTGCCGCCGAACAGGCCGAAGACGGCTTGAAGCAGGCCGAATTGCATGCGGCCTTGGACACCATCGGGGGCTATACCGCACAGGCCCGTGCTTCACGGTTAATGAACGGCTTGGGCTTTAGTTCGGATCAGGAAAATAATGCGGTCAACTCGTTTTCCGGCGGCTGGCGCATGCGTCTTAATCTGGCCCAGGCCTTGATGTGCCGTTCGGACGTATTGCTGCTTGATGAACCGACCAACCATTTGGACTTGGATGCGGTGATCTGGTTGCAGGACTGGTTGTGCAAATATCCCGGCACTTTATTGCTGATTTCTCATGACCGGGACTTTCTGGATACCATCACCGATCACATCGTTCATATCGAACAGAATAAGGCCGAAATCTATACCGGAAACTACTCAGCCTTTGAACGCATGCGTGCCGAAAAGCTGGCGCAACAACAATCATCCTATCTGAAGCAGCAACGGGAAATCGCCCATATGCAGAGCTTTGTCGACCGCTTTAAGGCGCAGGCGACCAAGGCGAGACAGGCGCAAAGCCGGATCAAAGCCCTGGAAAGGATGGAGTTGATTGCGCAAGCGCATGTCGATTCGCCGTTCGATTTCAGTTTCGCCAAGCCGGGAAAAATGCCGAATCCCCTGTTAACGCTGGATAAGGTCGATATTGGCTACGGGCCTGCCTGCGTTATCAAGCAGGCAGGCTTGTCCATATCGCCGGGCGACCGTATCGGCTTGCTGGGGCCGAATGGCGCGGGCAAATCCAGTCTGATCAAGGTGCTGGCAGGCGATATGCAGCCGTTATCCGGCAACAGGAATGAAGCGGAAGCGCTAAAAATCGGCTATTTCGCCCAGCACCAGCTGGAGCAGCTGCGCGTCGATGAAAGCCCGTTGTGGCATTTGCAGCAACTGAACAAGCAGGCGACAGAAAAGGATTTGCGCAATTTTCTGGGCGGTTTCGACTTTTGCGGCGACAAGGTGTTGGAAGCCGTCAAACCCTTTTCCGGCGGCGAAAAAGCGCGGTTGGTTTTGGCGCTGCTGGTTTATCAAAATCCGAACCTGTTGCTGCTGGATGAGCCGACCAACCACCTGGACCTGGAAATGCGCCACGCCTTGAGTGTGGCCTTGCAGGACTATGAAGGCGCGATAGTCGTCGTCTCGCATGACCGGCATTTATTGCGCTCGGTGACCGATCAGTTATTATTGGTGTCAGGCGGCAAGGTGCAGCCTTTCGATGGCGATCTTGACGATTACCGGATGTGGCTGGCGGAGCAGAAAAAAGGCGAGGAAAAAACCGTTGCCGATACTGTTCAGACCGTATCGCGGAAAGACCAGCGAAAGCTGGACGCAGAACGCAGGCAAAAACACAAGCCTTTGTTCGATGAGCTGAAAAAAGCTGAAGCTGCGGTGGAAAAATATCATAATGAACAGCGGCAATTGGAGCAGCAATTGGCCGATCCTGCGATTTATGCCGAATCGGAAAAAGAGCGGTTAAAAGAATTGATGGAGCGGAAAGTAAAAATCGATAAGGCGCTGGATGAAGCGGAAGCGGCCTGGATGGACGCCGAGGAAAAGATCGAAGCGGCTAAATAATGGTGCAGGGGCGACCGGGGAAATCATGTTTGAAATCATAAAGCTGTTATTCGATATTTGCCTGTTTAAAAAAGGCCCGCAGGATTTGCCGTATTCCCTATGGTTGTTGCGGGTGTTGGCCGTTGCCGACGTTATCGTCAGCTTTTTAATGGTCAGTCTCGGTACGAAGTGGCTTGATTCGCTGCTACAGGCCCTTGTTTCGGTCTTGTTGATTGTCGTATTCAGCTGGGTTTTGTTATATCTTGTTCGAAAGCGGGGGCGATTTTATCAAACCGCCAGCGCCTTATTAGGCGCCGATGCGGTAATCAGTTTTTTTGCGCTGCCGGCAATGGGCTCAATGGTGATCGGGCAAGGCTCTTTATTGGCATTTATTGTGACAATGGGCTTAATGATTTGGCATTGGGCCGTTACCGGGCATATTATTCGCGATGCGCTGGGACAAACCTTGGTTTTTAGTTTAGGCTTGGCGTTTTTATACATATTCGGATCTTATCAGGCGATGGCTTTGTTGTTTCCTGAAGTTGCCGGCGTTGAATAGGAGAAATGATGGAAAGCTATAAACATATATTACTGGCGGCCGACTTTTCCGAGCACGGCGAGGCCGTTGCCGACAGAGCAAAAGATTTGGCCGGGAAATATCAGGCAAAACTGAGTATTGTGCATGTGATGGACAATTTACTGATTGCCGATGCGGCTTATGGTTCGACGATCCCTTTTGATCTTGATTTAACCGCAGAATTAATGACGGCGGCAAAAAAGAGACTGGCCAATTTGGCAGAAAGATTGAATATTGCTGAAGATTGCCGGTGGCTGGAAACGGGCAGCCCTAAATTGGAAATCATCAGGGTTGCGGAAGAAAACAATGCGGATTTGATCGTAGTCGGTTCGCACGGACGGCATGGCTTCGCCTTGTTGCTGGGGTCGACCGCAAACGGAGTGCTGCATCATGCGCGGTGCGATGTTTTAGCCGTGCGTTTGTATGATGATTGATCTTGAAAAGCCGGATTATACCGGTATTGTAATGTTCACAGGGCGAAGACGGCCGATGCGGCATCCTATTTTAAAGGTAGATGATAAATGATTGGACAGATTGAAAGCTATGATCCCGATAAGCAAACCGGGGTGATAAAAAATGAGGGCGGGTTGTTTACGTTTCATTTGGAGGATTGGGTCGCCGATGTACCTCCCGATGAGGGCGATGACGTTAACTTTGACGCTGACGGAACAATTGCGAGCAATATTAACTTGGTCGGCGCGTATTTGGAGCCGCCTAAAGCGGTTAAATATAAATACCTGGCCGCCGTGTTGGGAATAGTTTTCGGTTGGACAGGCGTGCATCGGTTTTACCTGGGTTTTTACCGGCTTGGTTTTGCCCAGTTAATGTTGACCGTGGTGCTTTATGTAACCGGACTGCCTGGATTTGCCGCGTTGTGGGGTTTTTTAGAAGGCGCTCTGCTTTTTGGCGGTCATATCAATAAAGACGCCAAAGGCCGCCCTTTAAAATAGTTTTCAAAACGAGAGATAAAAAAAAGCCCTTGTGAGTCGGCTCACAAGGGCTTTTTTTTAGATCAGGACATTCTTAGTTAGAACGCACATTAGCGGCGGTTAAGCCTTTGGGACCTGATTCGATGTCAAAAGTGACAGTTTCGCCTTCAGTCAGGGTTTTAAAGCCTTCGCCCTGAATAACTGAATGGTGAACGAAAACGTCTTCGCCGCCGTCAGCCGGTGCGATAAAACCAAAACCTTTCGTGTTGTTAAACCACTTTACGGTGCCTGTTGCCATTTTGAAACTCCTAAAATAAAAACTTACGGTTAACACAGAACTACAACATTGATAACCGGACAACCTAATAATTTAGGAATCCCTTAACTCAACATCTGTTTTCTGACGCAGCGTATTGTACTGTCTTTTTTATGATACTGTCATCCGCAATCTGCCTGCTGAGAGCCTACTTTTGCCGGTTGTCGGGTCGGCGCTCTCTGTCGATATATTGATGCCCGGATCTTTGGCTGTTTTAACCGGCAGCTAATCGGTCAGTTATGCGTGGAACTGGGTTCCGTTTTGTAAATAGCGCTTCCCAATGTCTTATTCATCTTCTTGGTGTTCAATCCGATCCAGCGGGGCTTCCGTTTCGGCGTCATCCGGGGCGGGGTAATGGCTGTCAGGCTTGGGTGCGAAAAGCCTTGAGCATAACAGGCCCAGCTCAAACAGCATCCACATCGGCACCGCCAGCAATGTTTGCGAGATGGCGTCGGGGGGCGTTAAAACGGCCCCTACGATAAACGCGCCGACGATCACATAAGGCCGTTTGTCGGCAAGACCTTCGGGCGTGATCATTCCGGTCCAGACTAATACGATGGTGAATATAGGTACTTCAAAACAAACGCCAAACGCAAAAAACAGCGCCAAGACGAAATCGAGATACTTGGCAATATCGGTCATGACCGCTACGCCAGTGGGTGCGGCAGCGGTCAAAAAGCCGAAAACCAACGGAAAAACCACGAAGTAGGCAAAGGCTACGCCCATATAAAACAGCAGGGTGCTGGCAATCAGCAGCGGTAAAATCATGCGCCGTTCGCGCTTATACAAGCCTGGCGCTACAAACGCCCAGAACTGGTAAAGAATGTAGGGAACGGAAATAAAAACCGAGACGATCAACACCAGTTTGAACGGCGTGAAGAAAGGGGAGGCCACGTCAATAGCGATCATCGTGCTGTTTTTCGGCATGTGCTGAAGCAAGGGGCCGGCCAAGAAGCTGTATATTTCATTGGCGTATGACGCCAGCCCCAGAAACACGATCAACACGCATAGAATGGCTCGCAACAGGCGGTTGCGCAGTTCAATCAGATGACTGATAAAGGGTTGTTCGCCCTCGTTATATTTATTTGGGTTCATGCTGTTCGGCGCTATCTGACGGTAATCGCACGATGTCGTCGTTCTGCGTTTTTGTTGCCGCCTGCGTCGGGTCGAATGTGGCTTTAAGCGAGTTGGACGTCTCGTCGAGCATTTGCTGGACGTCGTCGTGCAGAGCGGACTGCTCTTTAAATATCTGGCGCATTTCTTCGGCTTGCAGCTCCAGTTTGATTTCTTCCTTGACCGAAGCCACCATGCCGCGCGTTTTGCCCAGCCAGTACCCGGCAATCCGGGCTACTTTCGGCAATCGTTCGGGGCCGATCACCAGCAGGCTGACCAAACCGATCAGGCAAAGCTCCGAGAAGCCGACATCAAACATGGGCGTTAATCTTTATCGTTTTTTTTGGAAGTGACTTCGCCTTCGATGGCTTCGCCTTTATCTTCGGCGGCTTTGTCTTCTCCGGCAACTGCTCCATGCGTTGCTCTACCTCCTGCATCCGTGCAGTCGTCCCCTTCTTTCATGGCCGTGCGAAAGCCTTTGATGGCTCCGCCCAGATCTGCGCCTATATTGCGCAGGCGTTTGGTGCCGAACACGACAACGACGATGGCTAATACAACTAATAAGTGAGTAACGCTGAGGCCCATTTTAAACTCCAATGGTGAAGGACTTTACTTGTTACGTTGCGCCTTTTCTTCCAGACCGGACAAGCCGAAACGACGTTGCAGTTCCTGCAATACGTCATCGGGTCCCAGTCCCTGATCGGCCAGCAACACCATGCAATGAAACCACAAATCGGCGGTTTCATAAATAATCTGTTTTTTATCGCCGTCTTTGGCGGCGATGACGGTTTCGGTCGCCTCTTCGCCGATTTTTTTCAGTATGCTGTCCAGTCCCTTTGCATACAGGCTGGCGACATAGGATTTATCGGCAGATTCCAGTTTACGCTGTTCCAGAATTTGCGCCAGTTGTTGTAATACGTCGCTCATGATTTTTTATAAATAGTTGCGGGATCTTTCAAAACCGGGTCGACGGCTTGCCATTGTCCGTCGACCAGCTTGCGATAAAAACAACTCTCGCGGCCGGTATGGCAGGCAATGCCGCCTTCCTGCTCGACTTTAAGTAAAATCACGTCTTCATCGCAATCCAGGAATAGGCCGATCACTTTCTGCCTGTGCCCGGATTCTTCGCCTTTGCGCCATAATCTGCCGCGCGATCTCGACCAGTAAACCGCGTAACCTTCGGCGGCGGTTAAGGCTAATGATTCGCGGTTCATCCAGGCGAACATCAGCACTGTTCCCGTGTCAGCCTGCTGAGCGATAACCGGCGCCAGCCCGTCTTCGGTCCAGCGTATTTCGTCCAGCCAGGATGCGCTCACAGCCGTACCTCGATGCCGCGCGAGGCCATATGTTGTTTGGCCTGCTCAATGGTGTATTCGGCAAAATGGAAAATACTGGCTGCCAATACCGCATCGGCCTTGCCTTCGATAATGCCGTCAGCCAGATGGTCGAGATTGCCGACGCCGCCGGATGCAATGACCGGCACCGATACCGCCTCGCTGATGGCGCGGGTCAACTGCAAATCAAAACCTTCACGGGTGCCGTCCCTGTCCATGCTGGTCAGCAAGATTTCCCCCGCTCCGTAGTCGACCATTTTTTTCGCCCAGGCTATCGCATCGATGCCGGTCGGCTTGCGGCCGCCGTGGGTGAAAATCTCCCACCGGCTGGTTTCGCCGGGGAGGCTGGTTTTTTTTGCGTCGATGGCGACCACGATGCATTGCGAGCCGAAACGCTGCGCCGCCTCGCGGACAAACTCAGGATTTGAAACCGCCGCGCTGTTAATGCCGACTTTATCGGCGCCCGCATTCAGCATGCGGCGAATATCTTCCAAGGTCCTGATGCCGCCGCCGACCGTCAGCGGGATAAAAACCTCGCTGGCGACCTGCTCGACGACATGGGCAATGGTGTCCCGATTATCGTGCGTGGCGGTAATATCCAGGAACGTGATTTCATCCGCGCCTTCGCGGTCATAGCGTCTGGCGATTTCTACCGGGTCGCCGGCGTCACGAATGTCGACAAATTTTACGCCTTTAACGACGCGGCCGTTATCGACATCCAGACAGGGGATAATGCGTTTGGCTAAGCTCATGGTTACTCAAATGATTCTGCTAATTTTTCGGCTTCTTCAAAATCCAGCGTGCCTTCGTAAATCGCCCGGCCGGTGATCGCGCCCATAATGCCGTCGCCTGCGACAGCGCCCAGGGCTTTGATGTCATCCATATTGGTGATGCCGCCGGAAGCGATAACCGGAATCCGAATCGCGCGCGCCAGTCTCGCGGTGGCTTCGACATTGACGCCGGACATCATGCCGTCCCTGGAAATATCGGTATAGATAATGGCCTCGACACCGTATTCCTCAAAATGCCGGGCCATATCGATCACATCGTGTTTGGACAGTTTGGACCAGCCGTCAATAGCCACCTTGCCGTCTTTTGCATCCAGCCCGACGATGATGTGGCGAGGATATTCCAGCGCCATATCCCTGACAAAATGCGGCTCGTTAACCGCCTTGGTGCCGATAATGACGTACTCCACGCCGGCGTTAAGATAAGCCTGGATCGTTTCTTCATCGCGAATGCCGCCGCCTATCTGCACAGGCACATCGGGGTAGGCTTCGACGATGGCGTGAATCACGTCGGCATTTTTTGGTTTTCCGGCAAACGCGCCATCCAGGTCAACCAAATGGATTCTTTTTGCGCCGGCGGCAACCCATTTGCCTGCTACGGCGACAGGGTCATCGGAAAAAACCGTATTATCATCCATGCGTCCCTGACGCAAACGAACACATTTTCCCTCTTTTAAATCGATTGCAGGTATTAACAACATAAACAGTGAGTCCTCAATGGCGTGTAATCAGTCAAAAGTAACTAGGCTTGTCCATCCCAATGCAAAAAATTCTTCAGTAGCTGCAAACCAACCGCCTGACTTTTTTCGGGGTGAAATTGTACGGCAAACACATTGTTTTGCGCCAAGGCGCAGGTAAATGCATCCGGGTATTGCGTAGTCGCCGCCGTTATTGCGGCATCGTCCGGCTGCGCATAATAACTGTGTACAAAATAAAAGCGGCTGTCCTGAGGGATATTTTCCCATAGCGGATGTTGCTGTTGCTGATGGACCTGATTCCAGCCCATGTGCGGAATTTTGAGTAAATTTCCGTCGCTGTCTTTTAACGATTCGGGAAAACGCACGACATGCCCGGCAAAAACGTCCAGGCAGGGGGTGCCGCCGTTTTCTTCGCTGTCTGTCAACAGGGCTTGCATGCCTAAGCAAATTCCCAGTAAAGGCTTGGTTTTGGTAACCTGTTGGATAACGGCAGATAAGCCCGACTGATTGAGGGCCTGCATACAATCCCGAATTGCGCCGACGCCGGGGAAAACCACCCGGTCGGCGCGAAGGATCGAATCGGCATCGGAGACACAAACAACTTCGACTTCAGGCGCTGCATGTTGCAGCGCTTTTACGATTGAATGCAGATTACCCATTCCGTAATCAATTACAGCGACAGAAGACATAAGAAATACAGGATTAAGATTAAAAGTTAGAGACTGCCCTTGGTTGACGGCATGATGCCCGCCATACGCGGGTCGGCGGTAATCGCCATGCGGATGGCCCGGCCCATGGCTTTAAAAATAGTTTCAGCGACGTGGTGGGCGTTTGCGCCTTTCAGGCTGTCGATATGCAAGGTTACGCCGGCATGGTTGACAAAGCCCTGAAAAAACTCGCGGAACAAATCAACATCAAAACTGCCGATCATGGCTTTCGGGTATTTGACTTCATAAAACAGGCCGGGTCGGCCGGAAAAGTCGATCACGACGCGCGACAAGGCTTCATCCAACGGTACATAGGCGTGCCCGTAGCGATAAATGCCTTTTTTGTCCGCCGTGGCTTTGGCAAACGCTTGGCCCAAGGTAATGCCGATGTCTTCAACGGTGTGGTGGTCATCAATTTCCAAATCCCCTTTGGCTTCAATATCCATATCGATCAAGCCGTGTCTGGCAATCTGATCGAGCATGTGTTCGAGAAAAGGTACGCCGGTTGAAAACGAGGATTGACCCGATCCATCCAGGTTAATTTTGATTTTGATTTGAGTTTCGAGCGTATTCCGCTCTACTTCCGCAGTACGTTGAGCCATGTTTGCATTATTAATATTGGTGACTGCGGCATTCTACTATGACAAGCAAGATTTTGCAGTGTTTGTTGTTCATGGCGGCTGATGGAAACGTCCCGATTGGAAAATGACAGGCAACTGAAGTTATCCGTACCGTGTCGATGCCGCTCAAACATGCCATAACAGCCGACACGGCGTCATTTCAAGAGTACGCCAAGTTAAGCCTTGACCGGCTTTTTTCAAGGGGGTTTTCTGGGACAATAGCCGCGCCGCCAAAACAGAAGACGGATTTAATCAGTTTTAACAGGACGTTGCCAAGGATGGAGTGCAGCGCCAACCAAGCAGGCGGCGATCTTTAATCCCAGTACATCCTCGTGTACTGGGATTTTTTTTAAATCGGCAAAACGCGTTCGGTGTGAACGACGAGGAGCGTTGCCGCGAGCTTCTAGCCGAGCAAGAAAAACCCCGGCAAACTCCGGCCTATACAGATAATCCCGCTGTTCCGCGGCCTGTCGAAGGGCTAAATCAGCGCTTCTTTAATAATGTGCTATCTTTAAGTCGGACTTCAGACATTGTTCCCGTTTTTCGCCTACTGTGGGTGATGATGTTCAAATTGATAGGGCAGGGATCATGTTGTATATTCCCAACGCTGATAAGCAGCAATAATTCTCCAAGGAGCAAGTCGTGAATGATGCGTCACTTACCGATGTGTTGACGTTTAAGCTGAGCGATGACGGCAAGCTGCTTGCCGCATTTGAACCGTGTGAAAGCAAGCCTCCCGTTGATGAGGCGGCGATCAAAATGGCCCTGGCTAAGCAAGGTTTATCCAGCTTGTTTCTGTATGAAAATTCACTCTCGAATCTGGTACAGCAATACAACAGTCTTAATGAGAGCTTTGTGCTGGAAATAGGCGAGCGCCGGGATGGCGCATGCTCGATCCACATTGCCGATGACAAAATGACCGCCAGTCTTACCTTAACCCCTCCTTACGGCGGCGCTCCAGTCGGGTTGCTTCAAATCCAGCTTGCCTTACAGGAAAAAGGAGTGGTCAGCGGCATCATGAAAAATGAAATTGAAGCCGCGTTGAAGGAAGGTTACGCCAAGGAGCGCGTCATTGCCAAAGGACTGCCTCCGGTGCGGGGTATTGACGCGCGGTTTCAAAGTCTGATACCTGAAATAAGGGAACGGAAACCTCGGGTGGACGAACACGGCATCGCCAACTACCGCGATCTTGGGCAGCTTATTGTCGTCAGGCCCGGCGATCCGTTGATGTTTCGCACCCCGCCCACCGAAGGCAAAAAAGGGCGGGACATTACCGGACAAATCCTGATGCCCGAACCAGGACAGGATACGCCGTTTGCATCGGGATTACAGGGCGTAGAGATTGATTCGAATGCGGAGCTTGACCCGGATCATAATACGTTATTGCTGGCTGTGATTGCCGGTCAACCCAAGCTGGTTCCTAACGGCGTTATCGTGGAACCCACCATCGACCTGCCGCGGGTGGATCTTTCAACCGGTAACATGAATTTTGACGGCACCATTAATATCAAAGGCGATATTAAGGACGGGATGAGAATTTGCGCGTCGGGAGACGTGTTCGTGGGCGGGATCGTCGAAGCGGCGGAAATTGAAGCGGGTGGAAATATTGTCGTCAAAGGCGGCGTGATCGGTCACAGCGAACATAGCGGCGACTCAAACGAAACGCCTACCTTTAATGCGAGAATTATCAGCAAAGGCTCAATCAGCGCACGCTTCGCCGAGAATGTCTGCATGGAAGCGGGTACCGATATTATTATCGAAGAGTTCTCCATGCATAACCATCTGACCGCGCTTAACCGGATATTGGTCGGAAAATCAGGCGGAAAAAAAGGCCGCATCATCGGCGGCATTACCTGCGCGTCAGTTCTGGTAAAAGCGGCCATAATCGGTTCAAACGCCGGTTTTATAACCAAGATCAAGGCCGGCTTTAACCCTTATCTTCAGGCGCAGTTGGACAAGCTTAAGCTTGAGATTGACGCGAGTGAAAAGGAGCTGGAAGACCTCAAGAAGATTATCGCCTTTGTGTTGGCGCATCCCGAAAAAGATAAAAACGGGCTGTTAAACAAAGCGTTGCATACCAGGGAAAAAGTTGAGGCCGATTGTACCCGGCTGCATACCGAACGCGCCCATTTGCTGTCGGAAATGACGCTGGCCGAGAACGTCCAGGTTATTGTGGAAGACTCCGTCCATTGCGGCGTGGAGATTCAGATCGGCAACTCGATCTGGAAAAATAACGAAGAACGCGGCAAAGGCGTGTTTCAAATCGTTGACGGCGCAATTGATTTTGGCAACATCATGTTGAGCGTCGACAGATCGCAGTAACACTAACCGATGTTACGCGGTCTTTATTTGTTGCAGAAAGGCGCCGCTAACGCGACGGCTATTTGAATCCGGTTCTCGCGGCTGAAAGCGCCCGCTTTCGGTTCCCCCCTATATTGCACTATCCCCGCGTCGATGCGGGCAAGGATTGTAACGGCTGATTTTCCGTGTGGTAAAATCTCGCCAGGAGAAGTGGCGGCGGTCGCCGCACTATCTTCCCATTACCCTAAAAAATCAGTTGAGTCTTCCAAATGGTGAGGTGTGGAATCCGCTCATGCTTCGACAAGGCTCTCCTGAGCGTAGCCGAAGGGCTCAGCACGAACGAACGGTTTTCACACGTTCCAATTGATTCTTTTAGAATGAAACCCCTTGGCTTTTGAACAAGTCTGCAAACACGTAGAGGAGAGATTATGAAATTTAATCCATGTATTGATAAATGTACTTACGAAGGAACCCATTGCGAAGGCTGCGGCCGATCCCGCGAAGAAATAGCGGAAACTAAAAAGCTGGTCATGGCCTTAGTCGATTTTGCCCAAACACAGGGCTATGAGAACGTTGATGATTTTGCGAACGCGATCGGGCAAAGCATTGCTAAAAAACTGAAAAAATCCGCATCAGGAAAATAGTGGCGCTATGACGCACGTTGAAATTATCGGCTATATAGCCGCGACACTGACTACCGCCTCGTTTGTACCCCAGGCGGTATTGACGATAAAAACAAGGAACACCGAATCCCTTTCTTTCGGCATGTACAGCGCTTTTACCCTGGGCGTGTCATGCTGGCTTATTTATGGGATTTATCTCGCCGATAAGGCGATTATATTTGCCAACGCAATTACACTGTTGCTGGCCGCATCGATACTTTTCGTTAAGATCCGTAATATGGTTGGCAAGAAAAAAGCATAATTAGCTTAGCCGGATATTTTTTGTAAGGTTTCTTGTCCTCTTAACGACTATTTATATAGTTCGGCGAAGGAGAACCCAATGATCACAATTGCGGCGGCAGGGCCGGTGCCGAAGTAACCGTATCAATTGCGCTACCCCGGCTGCCGACATGGCTATGTTCAACCGTTATGCGCCGGTAGCGGTCGTTTTTAATCTGAAACATTGGAAATCTCTCATGACTGTCAATATAGAAATCAGCGAGTCCGTCCGCCATTATTATGGCCAGGTTCTGCAATCCAGCAATGACCTGAAAACCAGCGCCTGTTGCAGCATCGACGCGATGCCGCATTACTTAAAAGCCTTACTGGCCGACGTGCATCCTGAAGTACTGGAACGTTTTTACGGTTGCGGTTCGCCGCTGCCGCCGGTTTTAACAGGCAAGACCGTGCTGGATTTGGGTTGCGGCTCAGGCCGCGACTGCTATCTATTGTCGAGACTGGTCGGCCCTGCGGGGCGGGTGATCGGCGTCGATATGACGTCGGAGCAACTGGAAGTCGCCGTGCGGCATCAAGATTGGCATGCCGAACGCTTCGGTTACGCCAATGTCGAATTCCTGCACGGGCATATCGAAAACCTTGCTGCTGTCGGTATCCACGATAACAGCATCGACGTGGTGGTTTCCAATTGCGTGATCAACCTGTCGCCGGAAAAGCCACGGGTACTGGCGGAAATATTCCGGGTGCTGAAGCCGGGCGGCGAACTGTATTTTTCCGACGTCTTCGCCGACCGACGCATTCCCGACGCCTTGCGTCAAGACCCGGTGCTGCTCGGCGAATGCCTGGGCGGCGCTTTGTATTGGGAAGACTTTCGGCGGGTTTTGCAGGAGTTGGGTTGCCCCGACGTGCGCGTCGTCAAACAAAATCCGATTAGTCTCGATGATCCCGAAGTCGCCGACAAAATCGGCATGGTCAAGTTCCGCTCAGCGACCGTCCGCGCTTTCAAACTGCCGCTGGAAGACCGTTGCGAGGACTACGGCCAAGTAGCCTGCTATCTTGGCGGCATTCCCGAACATCGGCATGCCTTCGATCTGGACGACCACCATCATTTCGAAACCGGCCGGCCGCTACGGGTGTGCGGCAACACCGCCGACATGCTCGCGGCCAGTCGCTATGCCGGGTATTTTCAGGTGTTGGGCGGTAAATCCCGCCACTTCGGCTTGTTCGACTGCACGCCGGGGCAACAAGGCGAGTCGGCTGCGGTCGACGGTGCGTGTTGTTAAGCGGTGACAGCCTCATTATTATTGACTGAACAGACGCTGGCCGCGCAAAGGCCGGTGCTGTTCCGCTACGCTCTGCTGCAATTGCGCGACAGCGCGTTGGCCGACGACGCCGTGCAGGAAACGCTGCTGGCCGCCTGGCAATCGGCGGCGGGCTTCGAAGGCAAGGCGGGCTTGCGCACATGGCTGATCGGCATCCTTAAACATAAAATCGCCGACCATTGGCGGCGTAGCGCCCGTGAAGCCGTTGCCCCGGACGTTGACCGGACTGACGACGGCGAAGCGGAAGAAGACGATTATTTCATCAGCAGCGGCCACTGGAACGGCGGCCCCAAAGCCTGGGCCGATCCCGAGGCTGCGTTAAAGCAGCAGGAATTCTGGGCGATCTACGAGGTCTGTCAAAACAACCTGCCGCCGAAAATGGCTAACGTGTTCATGTTGCGCGAATTGGTCGGTCTTGACGCCGATGAAGTGTGCCGGGAAGCGGAGCTTAGCGAAGCCAGTTACTGGGTCATCATGCACCGGGCGCGGCTCAGGCTGCGCGAATGCCTGGAAATCCGCTGGTTTAACAACACCCTACAGGATAAACGCCATGCGTAGTTGTCGAAACATTTCCGCCTTGGTTTCTCAGGGAATGGATAAAAAATTGAGTTTGCGCGAGCGTTTTGCAGTGCGGATGCATCTGATGATGTGTACCCGTTGCCGCAATTTCCAAACCCAGAGTCGGTTTATCCGCAAAGCGGCGCGCCGCTATGTCGACGCGTTGCAAAGCCGGTTAGACAACAAATCGTAAATTAAGGATTGCCATGAACAACGTCATTTTGGAATCCGCGTTGGTTTGCCCTGAGTGCGGTTACCGCAAAACCGAGCCAATGCCCTCGGATGCCTGTCAATGGTTCTATGAATGCCAGGGTTGTCATAGTCTGCTAAAACCCAAAACCGGCGATTGCTGCGTATTCTGTTCCTATGGCAGCGTCGCCTGTCCTCCGGTTCAGCTGCACGGCAAACATTCGGGCTGTTGCGGGTGATGAATCGTCCTGAAAACTCAGTTAAGGAACATGCATGAAATAACTTGAGCAAGTTTTATTTTTCATTTTTTAACCATGAAGGACATGAAGCGGCATGAAAGGTTTAAGTCTTCATGTCCTTCATGCTCTTCATGGTAATTGCC
>NZ_JAZGVT010000049.1:0-58942 GCF_036440755.1 Methylobacter sp. Wu8
TATATTAAATTGCTGTATAAAAATGCTACAATTTAACCCAAAGACAGGTTTTATCGCAGCTGAGTAGCGGTATCTATAGCTTGTACACAGAGTTATCCACAGAAATTGTGGAAAAGAACGCAGGTGTTTGATTGGTAAATTTTCTCGCTGAAGTGAGCAGAAAAAAATCAAAAGGTAGCTTTTCAACTCCGCTGATGGGGATGGCACTGTTGAAAACACAACTGAATAGCCAACGCTGATTCTATACCGATGACGGTGTTGGATTTTGACCGTAACTCCTAAAAGGCATTGAGTGTTTACGCATGAAAATTAATGATTTCAATCCGGTTAAAACCGGGTTACTAAAAGGCGTAAACCTGATCGAAGCCAGCGCCGGAACGGGGAAAACCTATGCCATAGCGATGCTGGTGTTGCGGTTTGTGGTCGAGCAGGATATTGCAATTGATAAATTGCTTGTGGTCACCTTTACCAAGGCGGCCACCGAAGAACTTAAAGACCGAGTGCGTTCCCGATTGGCCGAAGCCAGACGGGCTTTGGACGGTTCCGTTCGACAAGCCCATTCGACAGGCTTAGGACAGGCTCAGGACGGGAAGATTGAAAATATCGACCGCAATATTACCGAATGGCTGGATAGTCTGGATATAGCGCCGGAACTGATTAAGCTGCGCCTGACTACGGCCTTGTTGGATATAGATCAGGCCGGAATATTCACCATCCACGGTTTTTGTCAGCGCGTCTTACGGGAGCATGCGCTGGAGAGCGGGCAATTATTCGATGCCGAATTAACCGGCGATTTGGCGGAGATAAAACAGGCTTGTGCGGACGATTTCTGGCGTAAGCAGGTTTACCAGCGTTCGGCCTGGGAAGTTGCGGTACTAACAGCGGACTTTAATACTCCTGATGCGCTGCTTGTCAGTGTCGCCGCATTTCCCGGCAACGGCTTGGCAACCCATGCCCAACTTAGCGTTTATCCTGATTGCGAGAGCCTGGATGCCGCGTTAAAAGAGTTACAACGGCAGGCGGACTTGGCGAAAGATCAGCTGGATAAATGTGCAACCGTTTTGCGCAATAGTTTCGCCGATGACAAGTTCAAGGTCGGCTATACCGATACATTCGACTATTACTATGATTCGCTAAGTGCATGGCTGCACGGCGCTACCACACAGATTCCCGATGCCGAGGCCTTTGCGTTATTGACCGGAAACGGCTTGACCGATGCGCTGAACGGCAACAAATTCAGGACCAATAAGACCCAGTCCGGCGATCAGCGCAAAGCCGACTATCTGGCCGAATTAGCCGTAGATACCTCAGCTTTCGATGCGCTGGCGGTGGCGTTCAAACAAATCGCTTTGGTATTTCGTAAAACCCTGCTGGACAGCTTGCGCGAGGAGCTGGATAAACGTTTGCAGCAACTTAATGTGCTGTCTTTCGATGATTTAATCAGCCGTCTGGCTGAAGCCTTGCAAAGCGACAAAGGCGAATTGCTGACGGCTGAATTGCAACAGCGTTTTGAAGTCGCGCTGATCGATGAATTCCAGGATACGGATGACAGCCAGTGGCATATTTTTTCTTCATTATTTGCCGCTCCCAGCCAATATTTATATTTAATCGGCGACCCCAAGCAGGCGATCTACAAGTTTCGCGGCGCCGATATATATTCGTATCTGGATGCGCAAAAACACGCCGAGCATCAATTCACCTTAGGCCATAACTGGCGCTCACATCCGCATCTGGTCAAAGCGGTGAATGCATTGTTCCAAAGAGACAAGGCGTTTTTTCTGGACGGCCTCGAGTTTATCAACGTTGAGCCCGGCTTGTCGGCAGATAACGGCGAGTTGCATTATGAAGGGCGGGCGGCGATGCCGATGGTGCTGTGGCAGCTGCCGGAAAGCGACAGCAAAACGGGATACTGGACGGCGGGCAAGGCGGCCGATGAAATCAGGATAGCCGTTGTTAATGAAGTCGTCGAATTGTTGACCGACGGTTACAGGCTGCAACCTATGAACCGGATCTTGCTGCCCAAAGACATTGCGATACTGGTAAGAACCAATACCCAGGCCAGGGACTATCAGGCGGCATTGCGGCTTGCGGGCGTACCTTCCGTGCTCAACAGCACGGAGTCGGTTTTTGCCTCTCAGGAAGCGGCAGACTTATACCGCCTGTTACAGGCCGTAGCCTACCCCGGCGATAGCGGCCTGCTCAAACAGGCATTGACGCTGGACTGGTTTGGCCTAGATGGACAGACGCTGTACCAACTGATCAATAACGAGATCGAGCTGGATGTCTGGGTGTCGAGTTTCTTAAGCTATTTTCAGGACTGGCAGCAGAGCGGTTTGATGGCGATGATGCAGCATTTGCTGGCCCAGGAAAACATCAGGGCCAATGTCTCGAAAACGCTGATGGCGGAAAGACAACTGACTAACCTGCATCATCTGATCGAGCTGGTGCAACAGGCCGCTGTCGATGAACATCTCGGCATTAACAAAACCCTGGATTGGCTGCGTAGCGCGATTGCCAAAGCGGGCGGCGCGGAAGACCAGCAGTTGCGTCTTGAAAGCGACGATGACGCGGTCAAAATCGTCACCATGCACCGCTCAAAAGGACTGGAATATTCAATCGTATTTTGCCCTTATCTCTGGCAACGTAGCGACCGGTTGCACAGCGAACGGTTGTTGATCAGGTGCCATGAAAACGGCCAAACAGTCGTCGATTTGGGCTCGGAGGATTTCGAGCGTCGTCGCGAACTGGCCTTAAAGGAAGAACTGGCCGAAGATTTGCGGGTGTTTTACGTGGCGGTTACCCGTGCCAAGTATCGCTGTTATATTGCCTGGGCGGATGTGCGCTCGCAAGATAAACCGAACGATTCGGCGATGGCTTGGCTGCTTGAATTTGCGGAGGCGGATTTTTCCGGGCAACAGGCAAAGCTGAAAGCCTTTCAGGATCAAGCCGATTACCGGCTGCTGGAGGTGCCGGGCGACATAACAGGCAGTTACCAAAAAAACGTCTCAGATAGCCGGTTGCAGGCAAAAAAGCGCAAAAGGTCGCTGTATACGAACTGGCAGATGAGCAGTTATACGGCCTTGTCGGCATTAAGCCTGAGCGATGCGCCGGAGCTGCCGGAAGACAAGGCGAGAGAACAGGCGCTGACCGTGAGGATCGAGCCCGGCGCTGCAACACCGGAATTACCCAGAGGCGCGCATGTCGGGAATGTCGTACACGATTTGCTGGAAAACAATGCGTTCATCGATCTTGCCCAGCGTAAGGATATTTCCGTGCAACGGGACAAGGCTTGCCAGCGTTACGGCCTGAAACTGGAACGGCCCCAAATGCTGGACGAGCTGTTGCAAGCCGCGGTGACAACGTCGCTGTCCGAGGCGAATCCCGATTTTTGCCTGATGAATCTTGAAGAAAAGCTGTGTTTAAAGGAAATGCCGTTTTATTTGTCGATGCAAACGATGGACGCGGCCCAGATCAACCGGATCTTGCGCGATACCCCGGCTTTTCAGCCGTTGACGGCCAAGCAGATGTGCGGTTATCTGACCGGGTTTATCGATCTGGTCTGCGCGTTTCCAGGTTCCACGCTCCAGTATTATGTGATGGACTATAAAACCAACGGCCTGCCGGATTATAGCTCCGGCAGCTTAACTGATGCGATGCGCGAACATAATTACGGCCTGCAATACTGGATTTACACGGTCGTGCTGCACCGTTATCTGCAAACACGCTTACCGAATTATGATTATGAAACCCATTTCGGCGGCGTGCGCTATTTGTTCGTGCGCGGCATGCAACCGGATCAGCCTATGAGCGGCGTTTATCAAGACAAGCCTGATTTTGAGCGGGTTGAAGCCTTGGCGGCATTGTTTGGAGGAGAGCTGTGATAGACGATGACAGATCATTTAGTCGCCTGGATGCCGCTTTTGCCCGATTCCTTAGCCAGCGCACAAGCTTCGACCCCCAACAAAAACAGGCTTTCGAAACTATCGTGATGACGGCGTCTTACGAGCAAAACCAGGGCCACAGTTGTATCCGAATAGACGATAACGCACGGGCATTGCTGCTCGCTTCCGGGCTTGCAGAGACGGCTGCCGCCGGGCAAGCCGGTCCGCAGCCGCTGGTTATCGAGCAGGACCGCCTGTACCTGCACCGTTACTGGCATTACGAAAACCGGCTGGCGGTGCAGATCAAGGCGATGGCTCAAACCGGGCATTCTGTTGAAAAACTGGACGCGATGCTGGACCGTTATTTCGATGCGCTTGATCAAAACAAGGACCAGCGCGGGGCGGCAAAAATGGCCGCCTCGCAATCATTCAGCATCATTACCGGCGGACCGGGAACCGGCAAAACCTTTACCGTCGTTAAAATTCTGGCGTTGTTGCAGGAGCTGGCGGAACAGCCGCTGCATATTGCCCTGGCTGCGCCGACCGGAAAGGCCGCGATGCGTCTTCAGGAATCGATCGGCTTCAGCAAAGCGAAGCTGCCGTGTTCGGAGGCGATAAAAAATCATATCCCGGAAACGGTAACCACCCTGCATCGCCTGCTCGGCGCCATGCCGCCGTCGCCGTATTTCCGGCATGACGCCGATAAGCCGCTGGTCTACGATCTGGTCGTGGTTGACGAAGCATCGATGGTCGATCTGGCCTTGATGAGCAAGCTGCTCGACGCGTTAAAACCCGGAGCACGCTTGATCTTGTTGGGCGACAAGGATCAGCTGGCATCGGTCGAATCCGGCGCGGTGCTGGCCGATTTGGCTATAGCCGAGGCCTTGCAAGACAACGTTTATACCTTAACGAAATCGCACCGTTTCGGCGGCGCGATAAAAGAGCTGGCCGAGGCGGTCAACCGTCAGCAGGATGAACTCGCCTGGCAAATTTTAAGCGACGGAAACGACGCGGCGGTGCAATGTCTCGATGAAGACTTAATCGATTACGTCGCGGGGCAGCAAGCGGAGTATTTGCAGTTGATTAAGGCCAAGGCCGGATTCGAGCAGATTTATCAGGCATTCAGCCGTTTCCAGGTGCTGTGTTCCAACCGGCAGGGAAAAAACAGCGTGGCCGACATCAATTACCGGGTCGAACAAAAACTGGCCGAGCAACAGCGGATCGATTTGTCCGGTTTGTGGTATCCGGGGCGGCCGGTCATGGTCAGCCAAAACAACCCGGCGCTGCATCTTTATAACGGCGATATTGGCATTTGTATGCCGGACAATGTTGCAACAGGAAAATTGATGGTGTTTTTCCAGCGCGCCGACGGCAGCGTCAAAAAATACCTGCCCGCCCGCGTACCGCATTGCGAGACCGTTTTTGCGATGACGATACATAAAAGCCAGGGATCCGAGTTCGAGGAAGCGTTGATCGTCCTGCCCGATGCGGTCAACCCGGTGTTGACCAAGGAATTGCTGTACACCGCAATCACCCGGGCAAAGAAAACCATCAAACTGGTCGCCGATCAGGCGGTATTTGCCGCGACAGTCAGGCAGAAAATCCAGAGAACTACAGGCTTGGCCGATAAATTCAAAGTCTGAAATATAGGCTTAGCGTATCAGCAGGCCAGCGGAAAATGCGTATGAATGGTTTATTACAGATAAAGCCATGCGTCATGGAACTGGAACCATGCTCCGTTTGGCGGGCATTCAAGATCCCGTTCACCCCTTCGACAGGTTCAGGGCGAACGGGATCTTGAATGCTCAACTGCGTTTTTAGACTCAATCAGGTTTTAAACAAACCAACCAGCGTCTTCAATTGCTGCAAATCCTCGCCGGTTGCAGTCCGCCCGTAACGCAACCTGATAAATACCGCAGTGATCCGGTCTATGGCTTCCGCCCGCTCAGGCAATGTTATTTTCGCCCTTTCGGCGAAGTCTTTAGCCCCTTCGCCGGGATTTTTGACCAGCCCGTGTTTGGCGAGTTTGTTACAAAACCGGTTATAGATCAGCAAAACTTTGTCGGCGGTTTTCGGTTTTTGGTACAGCAGAAACCAGCAAAGCACGGCGGTGATCGATCCTATGACGGCGATCATCCAGTAAATCATGGCTTTGAGGTCATTAATGCCGAACGACGATAGGAAGCCGGACTGGCTTTTGTTGTCGTAATTGATGACCCAGCGTTGCCAGTTGTAATCGACGCTAGTCCACAGCTGACGGGTATGTTTCAGCCAGTTGTAAGCAGGCAGCGGCAGGTATTTGTCGGCTGTTGCGATACCGTAGGCGGTTTGCCGGGTTACATTAATCTCCGGTTCGATTCTTTCCGGCGCAATCGCGGCTGTCGGGTCGACCCGGACCCAGCCCCGGTTCTCCAGCCAGACTTCGGCCCAGGCATGGGCGTCGGCTTGTCTTATTTCCAGAAAACCGCCGACGGGGTTCAGCTCGCCGCCCTGATAGCCGGTAACGACGCGCGCCGGAATATGGGCGACGCGCATTAAATAAACGAAGGCGGACGCGTAATGGCTGCAAAATCCGTAACGGGTTTTAAATAAAAAGCTTTCAATCGGGTTTTCTTCGATCACCGGCGGGGTCAAGGTGTAATGGAAATCTTCAGCCCTGAAATGGTTCAGCAGCTGTTTTATAAAGTCGTCTGGAGGGCTGTCAAAGCCGTGCAAGCGGCTGACCAGCTGCTTGATCCTGTCCGAGGGGGCGCCGGGCAACTGCGTTGCGGCTCTATATTCGCCAGGGTTGATCGGACCGGTGTTGTAGTCGGTATAGGACGTCACTTGATATTCGGCGCGCTTGCCGGGGCTGTCTGACGTAATGAGCCGGTAGTCGGCATTCTGAATTAACGGCGGGGAAAAGCCTTTGGGCATATCCAGCGCAAAAATCCAGTTTTTATCCTGCGGCTCCATCAGCATCGTATATTGATAAGGTGCGCCGGTAACGGCTGGATTTTTAAGAGGTTTTAGGAAAGCCGTCGGGGTCCAGCGCTTGCCGTCGGTATAAGAAAGAACCGGGCCGCGCCAATAGCGTTGCCCCGGAGGCGGAATTGCGCCTGCGAATTTTACCCGGAACACCAGTTCGTAAGATTTGACCAGATTGCTGATCGAGCCGGGTTCCATAGTATCGCTCAAGCCTGACCGGGTTTGCCGGGGCTCGTTAAACAGCATCCATCTTGGCGCTTCAAGGCGGGGAAATAAAATAAACAGGGCCACCGCAATCGGTATCGCCTGGAGCGTGATAACCAGCGCTGTTTTTAATGACGCCGGCGTTTGCGCCTTGCAGCTGTTAATCGTGACCAGAGCCGCCAACAGCAGGCAGCAGACCAGCAGGATATAAGCCGCCATCAGTATGCTTTGCTCATATAAAAACTGCGAGGCCGCGACGATAAAAGCCAGATAGCTGATCAGGTAAAGATCGCGCTCTTTTCTAATCTCCAGTAATTTCAGTCCCAGCGCGGTAATAAACAAATTGGTGCCTGCATCGCGCCCGAATATGCCTTGATGCAGGCTATACAGCAGGGCGATTCCGCAGGCGACCAGCAAAAAAATAACCGCTGTTCCGGGCAGCAGGTTTGGCTTCCAGACCCCGGCAAGCCGCCAAGCCAGCAGCAGGCAAAAAAAGCCGAAAACGGCGGTCGGGATATGGTAAACATGCGGAAAAACGATCAGCCCGATTGCGGATAGCAAAAAGATTAAAACGTTTTTGTCGAGTTCCGTTTTCATCATCATCGAAACAGCGCCAGCGCTTCCAGACATTTTCGATAGTGCGCCGGGCCGTTATCGGGCGGCAGTTTTAATCCCGGCAAAGAAAAGCCGTAACTGATTCCGGCCTGCTCCGCATCGACTACCCAGCGGCACAGTTGGCTTAAGCGTTGTTCAACATCATGTCCGGGCGCCAGCTCGTAATCCAACCGGATTTGGGCCGAATCTTCGCCGCCGTATTGTTTGCTGAACGCGCCCAAGCCTTTGGCAAACGCTTTCCAGTGTATGTGCTTGATCGGGTCGCCGGGCTGGTATTGCTGCAAGCCGTAAAAGTCATCGCCGCTTTTGCGGCTGAATCCCTGCCGGTCTTGCGCCGACGGCGTTACCGGAAAAGGGATTTCAAGATGGGCCGGTTTTGGATAAACCAAGGCCTTGAGATTAAAACGGATCGGCGACCAAGTGCGGAACAAGCCTAGCGGAAACGTGCTGGAGACGGTGACCGTTCCCGCTTCGTGCCAGCCTCTTTGCCGGGTTATCGAATAAAGCGTGATATGCGCCGTGCTTTGCGGTTGCATTGTCAGGCTTTGACTGTCTTGCAGTTTAATATGTATCTGGCGGCGTTCCATATCGCCAGGGTTGTTGATATGGATCTCGAAGCCGGCGGCTTCTCCGGCAAACACGGCTTTACTCCGGCCTTTTTGCACAATCAGACCGGATAGTGATTTGTAGCTGTGCAGGATGGTGACGAAAAAAACGCTCGCCAGTAAGAAAGCCAGCATATAGGCCAGGTTATTGTTATAGACAAAGGCAATCAGCAACAGCAGGGCAATCAGTAACACAAAACCCAAACCCCGTTGCGTCGGCAGAATAAAGATGCGCCGGTGGTTTAAGGTGACAGGCTCGTCAACGGCTTTTTCGCCGGAAATAAACCGGCTGAGCCGGAAGCGTTCTTTCAGGTTCAAAGGACTGCGACGTTAGCCAGGATCGGCGCGACGATGGCTTCCGAATCGGTATTGCCCGCCCGCAGCCGATGCCCTGCGACGGCCGCCAGCACGGCTTGCAGGTCCTCCGGGATAACCGCATCGCGCCGGTCCATAAACGCCCAGGCTTTAGCCGCTGTCAGTAGCGCCAGCCCGGCTCTGGGCGACAAGCCGCAGTGATACTCGGACGACTTGCGGGTGAAACCAATGATGGCTTGGCAGTAATCAAGCAGGGCGGTCGACGCATGGACTTGGCTAACCGCCTGTTGTATTTGTTGTAATTGTTCCGGTGGCAGCTGTACAGGGAGCGATTCGTACAGATTGCGCCGGCTTTGTCCGGCAAGCAATTGTCTTTCCGCCTGATGATCGGGATAGCCTAGTTCGATGCGCATTAAAAACCGATCCAGTTGCGACTCAGGTAACGGAAACGTGCCTATCTGGTGGGAGGGGTTTTGCGTGGCGATTACAAAAAAAGGTTCAGGCAGCGGATAGGTTTTTCCTTCCACCGTCACCTGATGCTCTTCCATCGCTTCCAGCAGAGCGCTTTGCGCCTTGGGCGTGGCGCGGTTAATCTCGTCGGCCAACACCATCTGGTTAAAAACCGGGCCGGGATGAAATTTGAATGTGTGATTCCTGGCATCGAATACCGAAGCGCCGATGATGTCGGCGGGAAGAATGTCGCTGGTGAACTGTATCCGTTGGTAGTTTAAACCCAGCAGTTTGGCGAGGGTGTGCGCCAGCGTGGTTTTGCCGACGCCGGGAATATCTTCTATCAGCAAATGGCCGCGCGCCAGCAGGCAGCAGACGCTAAGCCGAACCTGCCGGGGTTTGCCGAGTATGACCTGATTGGCTGAATCTAAAAGCTGATCGATTGCATTTTGCATGAGGGGTGATAGGATGCTTGGGTTATTAATGAAATTCGGTTTTATTATAGAGCAAGATTAAAGCTCCACTAAGGCCGGACACAAAGAGGGATTTGCGATGAAAGAATATGAAGAAGTGCGCCACAGTTTAATCGACATGCTGGAAGAACTTGACGATCGGTTGGCTAAAATCACCCACGATGTCAAAGAGCCTTTAGACAAGGACTTTGAAGAGCAGGCGGCCCAAGCCGAGAATGACGAAGTTCTGGATAGCTTGGGCAATGCGGCCAGAACGGAAATAGAAATGGTCAAGGAGGCGATCGCCAGAATAGATCAAGGCGGGTACGGATCATGCCAGGTTTGCGGCGAACCGATCAATAAGGAACGCTTAAGAATCGTGCCTTACACCACGATGTGCATCAAGTGCGCCAGTCAGGCGCGCCGCTAAGGAATAAAAAATTTGGATATGTGACGCCAAAAAGCGTGAACAATCGATAAATCGCAGGGCATAAATGGCGGCCGACCGGTCGCCGATTGCCTCTACATCGCTAAAACTAAAGGCTCCAACGCAGTTTTGTGCAAATCTTTTTGTTTAATAAGCCCGCCACCCTTATAATTCAGCAAAACTACCAAGTTTTTTTCAAGCACTATTTATTCCACTATAACCCGAGACCTGTTTAACAATGAAAACAAAAATCGCCCTATTTTTAGGACTGTTATTTATCACCAACGTAAGCTTTGCTGATTTAAAGATCGGCTTTGTCAATATCCCCGCCGTTCTTGAAAAAGCTCCTCAAGCCGAAAAAGCCAAAAAACGTCTGGAACAAGAATTTTCGCCGCGCGATAAGCAATTAGTCGCCCAGCAAAAAGAAATCCAAAGCATGGATGAAAAAATGACCCGTGATGCAGCCGTGATGAGCGAAAAAGAACGCGGCAACATGGAAAAAGATATTCTGAACAAAAAAAGAGATGCAAAAAGAGCTCAACAAGAATTCAGCGAAGATTTTAATGTTCGCCGCAATGAAGAATTGGGCAAATTGCAAAGCCGCATTGTTGAAGTTATCCGCGGCATAGCCAAAGAGCAAAGCTTTGACTTATTGCTGACCGACGGCGTTATTTATGCCAACGAACAGATCGATGTCACGGCTCAAGTTCAGCAAAAACTAGCAGCGATGCCGAATTAATCGCTTTTTGCCGCCAGTTTCTCAACGGCTGACGGTTTGTTAGATTTCATCGTAAAGGCGGTCAGCCGGTCGCTTTTACGATATGCATACAGCCTCTTTCCCCTGTAGTTCACAGTTTTTCCCGCAAAGCGTCGGCATCCTTGCAGTCGAAGTATTTTTGAATTCGCCTTACCCCCGGTTCAGCCGGCGAACTTGCCGTACTTTCGATATACGGAGGACCCAGAGGCTTTGCAGATAATTAGAGCCTGAGCCCTTATTGAGGGATAATAAGGACATTCTTCGTCCATTTAGGGTAAGGAAAATATATGAATATCCGTTTTTCAAATGAAATCATTACCAGCATTCTACAACAATCCCTTGTTTACACCTGCTCTTGTCCGGCGCAAGTTTGTAAAGCGATTAACGAGCAGCGCGCTTTATTTAATTATCAAAAACAATGCCTGAATTTGACTGACACGGATAAAGCCGTACATCAAGCCATTGCCGATACAGTCGAAAAGACGCATGCCCAGTTGGAACAATGCCTTGAAGATGTATTGCGTTTGGAGGGGTGGGATATGGATACCTATCAAATGCCGGAAACGATGCAGAAAAGGCTGATCAGTGAATTTGAAGATTCATTGAAGTAAGCAGCTATTCACCAAAAATTATTGGCGCTCAGCAAGACGGCATGAACAAGCAACAACTGATCGAGAAGCTATCAATGGAGCCCCATATCGAGGGCGGATATTTTGCCAGAACCTATCGTTCCGAGTTGAAAACCGGCATATCTTCCGATGCAAAACCGAGATGCTTGCTGTCCTCTATTTTTTACATGCTGACCGACGACAGTCCGATAGGCCATCTGCATAAAAACAAGTCGGACATTATTCATTATTTTCACGGCGGTTCCCCGTTGACCTATTTCATCATCCATCCTGACGGCAATCTTGAAAGGGCGGTGCTAGGCAGTGACCTTGATAAGGGACAGCAACTGCAATTAATTGTTCGAGGCGGTTGCTGGAAGGCAACCGAGTTAGAGACGGGCGAATTCGGCTTAATCAGCGAAGCGGTAGCGCCCGGATTTGAATATGAGGATATGGAATTGGCGGAACAACGGACCATAAAAAATCAATTTCCGCATTTATGGGGACGAATTTCAAAATATGTGAGGTAAGGTAGCCAAAAAACACGCAGATCAAGATTCGCTGTAGTATTCTGTCGGCTCAAATCACTACCCATTAAAGGATGTCCAGATGAGAAACAAAGCGATTTTATCCATTCTGTTTTTATTCGCCTCAAACTCAGTGTTGGCCGAAGAAAGTTTACTTGAAGGAGTGGCGAAACAAGTGGCTAAAGATACCGCCACAGCCGTAGCGCCGGACGCTGTTGAAAAGGCCAAGGCTGTAAACCAAACGTTGGAAAATGCCCGGAAATTAAAAGAGAGCGTAGAAAACGCCCCTGATACACTCAAAGATCAAGCGAAAAAAGAGCTCAAGGACGCGGTTAAGCAGAAAGTCGAGCAAGCGACCCCGGAAGAAGCAAAAAAAGCCGCCGAAGCGGTAAAATCCGCTCAAAAATTGAAAAAACAGGTTGAGAATGCGCCTAAGTCCACTAAGGCGATCGAGAAAAAAATCGAGAAAAAAGCTAAACAAAAAGCCGCTGAAAAGGCATTGGATCTGTTGCGTTAATCTGAAATATTAGCCGTGTAGATTGGATCGGCAGCTCAACTTACACGGCTCCCCAGCCCATGCATTATCCCCAATGCCGGGCATCTGGAGTGAAGGCTTCGCCCGCTAATGCAAGCAGAGCTTGCACTCCAGCCAACGCTCCTTCACACATAGGAACCTCGAAAAACCTCGCATTTCGACAAGCTCAATACGAACGGTTCTAAGAAAACCAACCTGTTCCGTTCGTGCTGAGCTTGTCGAAGCATGAACGGAACAGGTTTTTCTAGGTTCCACATAAAATAAATTTAACGGTCTTGGCGTCACTCCCAGTTATTTTTCCCTATCCGCTTTTGCCGGTTTATCAGATTTATTATCAGCGAACGCAGCCGTTGCAACAGCATTGCACAGCCTTTCCTCACCTGCGGTGCATAAAGTTTTGCCTTTTGCCGCAGCAGCCCGCTTAGCCTGAAAAGCATCGGGCCTGCGCGGTGGACAGCGTCCTGCAAGCGGTAAACCAGCGGTCGTAGCGCGGCCGCCGCAGCATCCTTATCGATAAACTTCACCTTCCGATCCTTGACCTTACCGTGCCGGTGCAGCCAGTGCAGCAGGCCGCTGACATAGAGAATAAACAGCCCGATGCCGGAAAGAAACCAGATAAACCGGCCAGTTGCGCCGAAAGCCTCGCCGGTGTGCATCGGCCATATCCAGGTCGCAAAAGTCTGGCCCGGACTAAACCCGGACGGGTCGCGCACCTCCTTGACCTGACCGCTCCATCTATCCACCCAGACCGTAGTGTAGGGATGCCGCTGGTTGATTTCGCTGCCTTGGCGCAAATTGATGCGATAAATTCCGCTGTCGCCGGCAGGCGTGGTGACCCGCCTGAGTTCGGCGCGGGGAAACGGGCCGCGTGCGACAAATTCCGCCGATTCCAGCTTGACCGGGTGATTGTTCGGAGTCGCCGTGCTGACGATGTCGCGCCCCGTTTCGCCGTGTTCCATGCCGGATGAGCCGGTCAGCGTTTCCAGTATCGAGGGATAACTCAGATTAAAGCCGGTGAATGCCAGCAACAATAAGACCGATGCGCTAAGCAGCCCGATCAGGCGGTGCAGGTCGAACGCAAGCCGTATCATGCCCGCATTGTGGCGGACCTTTATCGCCAGGGATGGTGTGTATGCCGCAAGCCTGCCGGGAACAGGCGCGGCGATCGCATCCCAAATTCCCCGGATACCCGGCCACCACAAATAAACGCCGGTAGCGACGGAAACCATCAGCAATAAGCCCAAAACGCCCACCGCATTCCAGCCGAAACTGTCAAGATTAAGTTGGGTGTGCAGGCCCAGCAGCCAGGTGGTCGCCGTTTGCCCCCAGAACCGGCTGGCGACGACCTCGGCGGTGTACGGGTTCACCGACACCATCAGCGGCGCGTACAGCTCGAAAAAGGTTTCTCTGGGCTTGTCGTACCAGGCGGTAATCATGCCGTGAGGCGATCTGGGCATTTCCAGCGTCCAGGAGCCGTAGCGTTCGGGATGTGCCGCCTGCACTGCGGCCATGATTTTATCCAGCGACTGGCGCTTGCCCGACGGCTGCTCGATAACCAGCTGCGGGTTCAACAGCTGGTCCAGATCTTCGCGGTAAACGCTAATGCTGCCGGTCAGCCCCATCAACGCAAAAAAGAAGCCGCCGATTAAAGCCAGATAAAGATGAACCTTAAGCCAGGTTGCCCGGTTGAGCAGGCGTTGGATGGGGAATTGCATAGCGTTGTCAGGTGATGGATAAAGCGATAATTATCCCATACGGGATTATGCGGTGTTTATTTTTGTCTGCGTGCCAGGCAAAACCGACAATATTCAAAGTGGCGGCGGTTCATTGTTTAAAGCGCATTTTCCTGCGTCAGAAATACCAGACAGGCTTGAGCATTGATCATTTTACTTGTAAGCCTAGCCATCGATACCAATAGGATCACGCCAGTAGCGATGGTGGTTTTTTGGAAATGTAGAATAGCCGCTGTCGCCCCTTTGCTGTCGATCACCTCGTCTGATTAAACGACAGCAATTTGGTCTCAAGCAGACACCGGTTATCACGCATTTAAGACGATATACAGAAATGGAAAAGCCTTGTATATTATAGCGTTATGGTGGCGAAGCAGGTTTCGTGGTAGATATACAGAAGACTATATAATCACTTGTTAGGCGTTAATACAAAGGCACAATACACAGAATGGTATAATCTACCTGTTTATAGTCTCATCAGGAATTTATATGGGTATCCCAGAACAACTAAGCCTTTTCGCCGCTCCGCCTATCAGACAGCCCATCAAAAAACCTACAAAGAAACAAACTCCAGTTCAAAAAGCACGATCAGGAACTTTTACTGACAATATGAAGCTACCAGTTCATCGGTGGTTTCGATATTCAGCAGGTTTTTCAGCCGCTTGGGTGGAAGATGTTTTACAAACCAGCCATGCAACGGCAGTCCTTGACCCATTTGTCGGTTCTGGCACAGTTTGCGTTGCAGCCGATAAGCTCGGGATTTCATCGTATGGCGTTGAGTCTCATCCATTTGTATTTAGACTAGCTAGGGGTAAAATTGCTTGGGCGGAAGGCATTGACTCGTTTGAAATCGCAATAAATAACTTAGTAGAATCTGCCATGAAAGTGCGAGAGAGGGTAAGTGTAAATGATACGCCAGAGTTAATCACAAAATGCTACTCCGATGAAAATCTACATAAACTTTATAGCATTAAGGCAGCCTATTTTGAACTTTCATCTGGTTGGTCTGGGCCGATCAATGATTTAGTGTTTTTAGCTATCAATTCAATACTCCGAACAACCAGCTGCGTGGGCACCGCTCAATGGCAGTACGTGCTACCAAATAAAACAAAATCTCGTGTAACCAGTCCTTATGAGGCTTTGACTCTTCAAGCAAAAATGATGATGGATGATATGAGTTTTATGCAAAACAACTCAGAAATAAATCAAGCAATTTTGCTTCAAAGTGACGCACGAACCCTTTTAGGTGTTCCCGATAAATCCATTGATTTGGTAGTGACATCCCCGCCCTACGCAAACAATTATGACTATGCCGATGCTACTCGCCTAGAAATGACATTCTGGGGGGAAATTGCCTCGTGGGGTGATTTGCATGAAAGTGTAAGGCAATATTTAATCTGTTCTAGTTCGCAGCATGCCTCTAAAGACAAAATGAAGCTGGATCAGTTACTAAATGATCCTGATGTTATCCCAATTAAAGAAGAATTATCAAATGTATGTAACGAACTTGATGAAGTCAGGAAAACAAAAGGGGGGAATAAGGCTTACCATTTAATGCTTGCAGCCTATTTTGGTGATATGGCAAAAACATTCAAAGCCTTGCGTAGAGTAACTAAGGCTGGGGCAACAGTTTGTTTGGTAATCGGTGATTCAGCTCCTTACGGCGTTCATGCTCCGGTAGAGCGTTGGTTCGGTGAACTAGCTTTGGCTTATGGTTTTAAGTCATGGGAGTTTGAAAAAATTCGAGATAGAAACATCAAATGGAAAAATAGAAAACATGACGTTCTTCTGCATGAAGGTCGTCTTTGGATTAATGGGTAATTATGGCTAATTCACCATCTCATCGCTTCGGTCAAATCATTGGGGATTTGCTGGAAGAAATAATGACCCCGCAGCTTCAGTCATTCTGCAGTGAGCGCGGCTTATATTTAGATAAAAAAGGGGTTCGCGGAAATGCGAGGAGCGGAAAGAAAGTTGCATGGCTAGACAAATATGGCAATAGCCATGACCTAGATTTTGTGATTGAAAGGGGCGGCTGTGAAAATGTTCGTGGTCGGCCTTTGGCTTTTATCGAAGCAGCTTGGAGGCGTTATACAAAACACTCCCGCAATAAAGCACAAGAGATTCAAGGCGCAATATTGCCAATTGCTGAAAAGTACGATTGGGACAAGCCATTTTTAGGTGTTATTTTAGCTGGTGTATTTACAAGTGGTTCTTTGACCCAAATGAGGACATCGGGCTTTGAAGTTGCGTTGTTCCCCTATGAAAGTATTGTTTCAGCATTCGCATCTATTGGCATCGACGCTAAGTTTGACGAAGTTACGCCTGATGCAATTTTTCAGGATACTATTGATAAAATTGATACCATTTCGCCGCAAATTCGTACACAGTTGAAACAAAATCTGGTCAATAGCAATCAAGCCTTGCTTGACCTTTTTTTCGCTGAGCTACAAGCGACTCTTGATCGACAGATTGAGCAGATTATTCTAATACCTCTACACGGGCAACAGAGCGAATTTACAACTATCACAGATGCAATCACTTTCGTGACAAGCTATCGTGAAGATAAATTGCGCGAAGGAGGTTTCAGAAAGTACGAAATCATTGTTCGTTACAGCAACGGCGATAAAATTGATGCTTCTTTCCAAAACAAGGAAAAAGCAATCGCTTTCCTTCGTTACATTGAGCAAGGCGCAGTCACTTAAATTACACAAATAACGCCCATGCCTAACCCTGCGCTCAATCGGAGCACGGTTATCTAAGGTTCTATTTTTCAGCTTTCCGTGCCGCGCCCGGTTAGCGCTACGTTAGCGTGTTTTCTGAAAAGGGGTACAATGTCCGATATGAACAATATTTCTATTTCCGATATTCTTGAACTTCCGATACAAGAGCGTATTCGTCTTGTTGAGCTTATCTGGGACAGCGTTGCAGCGGTGCCTGAAGCCGTGGAGATTTCGCCTGAACTAAAGATTGAGCTCGAAGCGCGAATGGCGGAGTTTGAGGCAAACCCGGAGGCTGGTTATTCTTGGGAGCAGGTGAAATCCTGCCTTAAAGATGGCTCATGGCGTTCCGCCTAAAATTCTCTTCGCGAGCGTTGCGCGAAATTGGCGAAGCTCAAGAGTGGTATGAATTGCAAAGCCCCGGTCTCGGTGAAGAGTTCATCGCCGCAGTGGAGTTACAGCTAAAGCGGCTAGAGCAAGCGCCTCTGCTTTATGGCGAGGTAATTCCCAATGTGCGCCGAGCTCTCCTTCCGCGATTCCCTTACGGTTTGTTTTATGCGGTACGGGGCAATCTCATATATATTTTGGCTGTGTTACATGATGCTCGTAATCCGAGACGTTGGCCCAAAAACCGCTAAGGACCGTGCATAAATTAATTTAGGCAATTACCATGAAGAGCATGAAGAGCATGAAGACTTAAACCTTTCATGCCGCTTTATGTCCTTCATGGTTAAAAAATGAAAAATAAAACTTGCTCAAGTTATTTCATGCACGTTCCTAAGGATATGGTCGGCAATAATTTCCCGATATGGATCGAGTAAAAATTTTCCGTTCGCCCTGAGCTTGTCGAAGCCTGTCATGAGCTTGCTGAATAGGTGGGCGGAAAAATTTCATCCCGCCGCGTCAAGCCGCTCATGCTTCGACAAGGCCTTTAGTCCTGAGCGTAGTCGAAGGGTCAGCACGAACGGCTTGACGAGCGAAAATAGTGATTTCGGGAAGTTATTTTTAACCAAATCCTTAGGAGACCGCTTTACCAAAGCCGTCGAAGAAGCAACTGCCCGAGCGTTGACTTTTCCTCTATCCGGGATATTTAAAACTCCTCCCAATCGCCGTTAACAACCGCCACCCGTTGAGAATTTTGCTTGGTGACCGCGATACTTTCCCGCGCATGGTGGGCGTGATTGCCGTGGCTTTTTATGATGTCCAGGATGCCGTGCTCTTGATGGCCTCTATGACCGATCAATCGGATTCCCGGTACTTTGGTGCCGGCGGCTTTCGTCTCGTTTACCGCTTTCAGCCGATGGCGCGATTGCTCGTCTATCTTGAAACCGCCCACGGTAACAGCCAGATTTTGCGCCTGTCCTTCAAGCGATTCGGCAGCGGCGGCGGCTTGTTCAACCAGGGCGGCATTTTGTTGGGTGACATCGTCCAGTTGCGCGATGGCTTGATTGACTTGTTCAATACCGGCGTTTTGCTCAATCGAGGCGACGGTAATTTCAGACATGATGGCCGTAACGCCGCGAATAGAGCTGAGTATTTCCTGCATGGTTTGGCCCGCCTGAACGACCAGTTGGCTGCCGTCCGATACCTTCTCTACCGAATCGCCGACCAGCCTTTTAATGTCTTCCGCCGCCGAGGCCGCTCGTTGCGCAAGGTTGCGCACTTCGATAGCCACGACCGCAAAACCTCTGCCCTGTTCACCGGCTCGGGCGGCTTCTATCGCCGCGTTAAGAGCAAGAATATTGGTTTGAAAAGCAATGTCGTCGATTACTGAAATAATATCGCCGATTTTGTGCGAAGCTTCGTTGATGTCATCCATCGTAGCCGCAACCCGGCCGACAATAACGCCCCCTCGACCGGCTATCTCGGACGCGTCCGTTGCAAGCCGGTTGGCATGTTTTGCGTTTTTAGTATTCTGTTGCACGGCAGCGGTCAGTTGTTCCATGCTGGCGGCGGTTTCTTCCAAACTGGCGGCCTGCCGTTCGGTGCGCTGCGATAAATTATTGTTGCCCGAAGCAATCTCTTTAGACCCGGCATTAATATTGTCGGTGGCATGCCAGATTACGCCGATGATTTCTTTGAGTTTTTCCACCGTCGTATTGGAGTCCTCCTTGAGCCGCCCGAAAGTGCCTTGGTAGTCGTTGGTGATGGTTTCAGTCAGGTCGCCGCGGGATAAAGCCCCGAGTACGCGTGCAATCTCATTAAGCGCATTCTCGCTGGTTTCCAGGAGCCGGTTCATGTCTGTGCCCAGTTGAAGAATAAAGCCTTTCTTGTCCTGCAAGTCCAAGCGCTTGCTCAGGTCGCCCATTGCGGCGGCCTCGACAATGATCGACATGTCTTGTTCCATCGCTACCTCCGTGGTGCGATCCAGCCATTCGGCCACCGTGCCCACACGCAGCCCTTGTGCGTTAACCATCGGATTGGCTGTCACCACCATGGAGCGGTCGCCCAACAGTACGTCGGCTTTATGGGCGCCGGTTAAGGATGACAGCAGCTGGGCTTGGTGCGCGGGTTTTTTGTGCAGGTCGTCGATATTAGTGCCGATCAGATTGTCAATTGTGAAGTTCGGCAATTGTTCGTGTATATCCGCTTCGGTCTTGCTGAGAATATCGACCACCGATTTGTTGGCATAAATGATGTTGCGCTCATTGTCGGTGATCATAACGCCGGTACAAATGCTGTCCAGCGCAATCTTGACCCGCAGGTTCTCGTCTGAAATGCGTTTGATTTCAGCAACATCAAAACCCAGCTTGGTTTGCATTGCCTTGAGGGATTCCATCACCTTGCCAATCTCATCCCGGCGTTCAATCTCGATGATGTTATTGTAATTGCCTTGGGCAATCTGGCCGAAGTGGGCAATGGCTGTTTCCAGCGGCCGGACAATGACGCGAATCAGCGCCAAACCGAGCCCTATAACCAGCGTAATGCCCGCCGCAATCAGGCCGATGGATAGAGCTCGGATGGTTTGATGACGCAGCCGGGCGGCTCCGAACTCCTGTTTGGCTACATCCAGCTGCAATTGCGTCAACTGTTGGATGCCCTCTCCGACCGGCAGATAAAGACCGTCGATTCTATCCGCGACTCTACCGGCCAGCCCTATGTCATTGGCCCGCAATGCCGCAATGGCCGGTTTTAATCCATCCGCCACGAACCGCATCCTGTTCTCGGCAAAGCGATCCGCCAGTATTTTTTCCTGATCCGTTAACCGGCTAGCCCTAAAGTCATCCCAAAGCCGGGTGATTTGCTCGATGTTTTGTTCCACTTCGGCGGTATTTTTTTTGATCGTCTCCGGGGTCGGGCTATTGAGGCTTGCTGCAATGTTCAACCGATTGGTCAGCAGCAGTTTTTGAATCGCGGAAATCTGGCTGATCGGCAGGGTGCGATCCTCATACACATTACGCAGACCGTCTTCGGCCTTGCTCATGCCGAACAACCCTATACCGCCGACAACCGCCAGCAGTATAGACAGCAGGCCGATAATCGCTATCAGGCGGGATTTGATGTTTAAATCCTTGAATAATTTGAACGGCTGCAACAGTTGGGTTTTAACGACTTTGCCGTCCTGAATTTGAAGATTGCGGGCCTTGCCTGCACGAAATAACCGGTAAGCCGCATCTGCCGCCTTGACTTGCTCGCGGTCGGGTTTGCTGCGAACAGACATGTAACCGACCAGCCGGTTGTGTTCATAAATAGGTGCGGCATTGGCCAGCACCCAGTAATAATCGCCGTTTTTGCAGCGATTCTTGACGATGCCGGTCCACGGTCGGGCTGCTTTCATCGATGTCCACAAATCCGCGAACGCTTCGGGCGGCATGTCGGGATGGCGTACTACATTGTGCGGCGCACCGATCAGTTCTTCTCTGGAATATCCGCTGATATGAACAAAAGCATCGTTAACGTAGGTGATCATGCCTTTTAAATCGGTCTTGGAAACAATCGAATCACTGCCGGTAAGGATATGTTCCACATCGGTTACTTGCTTATCGGTTTTCATGAGCGGTTTTTCCGTTTAATGGCTGGTTAATTTGCGGCATGCGGGTTGCTTGTTTGTCCATGCGGAATAGACGTGATCCGGGCGATCAATAAAACATTTGTCCGCCCATAGCCTTGTTTTGATCCAGCACTGCAATCGCCGCTTCGCAGCTGATGATGTTTTCCTCGTTATTAAGAATATAACGGGCCAAGCGCTCGATGGCTTGCCAGTGAAGCGGCGAGCTGATGAATTGAAAGGCTTTGTTGAACAGCTCAGCCAATTTTTCCGGGTGCCGGCTTCGATCCGCGATAAAGATGTCCAGGTATTCGTTAACCTTTTCAAGATCGAAGCTGCCGCCGTAATTATGCAGGGCGTTGAGGTTAACCAGCCGGGCGTTAAACAGCTCGTCATCGCGTAGGGCGACATGTTTTGCTTCGGCCAAAGGGCCGACCAACAGGTTGATCATATCCGCTTCAAAGGCGGTCTGATAGGCGGTTTGATCGGAGAGAGATAAGTCATGAGCGTTTTCAAGCAGCGCGACCGGCAGGCTATGAATCAGGCGGCCTCCCTCTACGGCGGCGGCAAAGCGGTCATGAGTCAGTAAGCAGGTATTCAGGGGACTGTCTTGTTGGCGATCCAGGGCTTTGATGTTGATTTGAAAAAACACCGGGGGCAGTTGTTTTTGCTTATTGCAAAGATAAATCGCGGCTGCGTGACCGGCTTCATGGAAGGCGATTTGCTCGACCAAATCGTGGTCATTAATAATGAAAGATGTATCTATTTGGTAATTCCGTTTCATGATTCCACCTGTAGGCTAAAAAAGATGCGGCCAGGGCTGCTGACCGCACACAGAGGAAGAATAGCTGACTCTAGTCCCTTTAGGAGAGGGAGCGCATACAAGAGTTGCGTGCATTCTAGGGAATAAAAGCGGCCTTGAAAATGAGTCATATTGCCGCGCGACAATATGCCGCCACAAATGGCATGTTAAATGCTAAATATCTTGGTTTTTGCTGTAAAAACGCAGCGAAACGGCGTGGTTGCTGGGCTTGGGCAAACGGCTAAACGATGGGCGGGGGCATTTGACACAGAAAAATCAGGGCATATGACACAGTGCCGATCGAGAACCTGATAGGCTTAAAACGGAAAGCGTAGGGCATGAAAGCGGCTAACATAATTGCTCAGTTTTTTGGTGGTGGGTTAAATCTGTAATTTTGCATGAATATCCATGCCAAATTCGACCTTGTTAATCAGTAACCCGATGACAGTGTCATGCAGTGTTTCCAACTTCGAAAAGCAGATTGTTTTTCGTGTGAGTCGTTTAATCCAGGTTCTGAAATTCAAATTTTTACGTTCAATTTTTTGTGTGTTGCGCTTACCCCCTTCATAATTTGGTTGCTGCCACAATTCGGGCAGGTAATTTCTTGATAACATGTCATATTGGCTATTATATGAGCAAATTACACTTTTTTAACCCATTACTCATCCACGCTCTTTTCAAAATTATTAACCGCAATTTTGCCGCCCGACATGATCAGATCGGGATATTCCAGGATTTTGGGCGTTTCAACCGGATTTCCTTTCACGGCAATGATGTCCGCAGGCGCGCCCGCTTGCAGGGTTCCGAGCAACGGGATATTAAGCTGCCGTCCCGCTTTCGATGTTGCCGCGCGTAAGGCGTCCAGCGGCTGCATTCTTGCAACCGACATCATATAGATCAGCTCCTGCGCATCGATACCCCAGGGAATATCGGGATGCGCGATTTCAGCGCCGTATAAAAACTCGGCTCCCAGTCCGGCGAGCGTTTGCACATTGCGGACAACGCCGGGGCATTTAGATAAGGTATCGATCGTCGTGACGATTTTGACTTGCTGCGCGACCGCTTTTTTTAGCAGCGTTTCGGGGATGACCGCGCAAGGCACATGCGCCCATTCGTCGATATGGGCGTTAATCGCCAGTTCCGCTCCTTCGGATTCGCCGATATGAGCCGTCACTTTTCGCCCTAAGCGATGCGCTTCTTCGACGATGGCTTGCACGGTCCGTTCCGGCAACAAAGGCCATTGCCGATGCAATCCGGGCTTTTGGTGGCCTGATTCATGATGCGCCGACGGATGGCCGTGGCCATGTTCTGAATTCCAGGGCGCGCCCGCCTCCCCGCCCGGCTCCAACGCGACCTTGATCACTGCGGCGCCGTTTTCGACCAGGTTGCGAACGGTTTTCCGTGCGTCCTCTGCCGTCGCAACAGGAATCGCAATATCGGTTTCGCCAAGGCTGGGTATCGGGTAGCCGCCGGGAGCGGTGATAATCGGCCCGGAAGTCAGCACCCTCAGGCTGCCGTCGCCGCCGTAGGGTTGGTGCACCGGTCCGCCGACATCGCGCACGGTGGTGATGCCGTGTTTAAGAACGGTGTCGCCGGGAATATGGTGGTAGCCTATGTGCGCATGCAGCTCGATAAATCCGGGCAACAGCGTGGCGTCGCCCAAGTCGATTTCTTTCGCGGTAATGTGCCGGAACGATTCGCGGCTATCGATCCGGGCTATTTTGCCGTTTTCGATTAAGACCGATGTGTTCGTTTTAAAATCATTGCCGTCAAACACCCGCTCTGCGTGTACCAGAATGGCGTTTGTATCGGGCTTTTGCATGGAGGCTTGGCTTGCTACACAGCCATTGAGTGTGAACAGTAATACCGGCAGGCATTTATAGAACGGCTGCCTAAAGACGTGTATCGGCATGATTGAAAACCTTGGTTGAACAATGATAAGACAGCTTGGAATGTATGGCGCTGGGACCTGTTCCTATGCCGGACGGGACATGCTGTCCGTCCGGCATAGGAATACGGCAACATCCGTAAAACGGTCTGCGCCCGCTTGGAAACGAGGTAAAGCTGATGAGCAATTAATACGTGATTTCTATGCCGCCATAAAATGACACTGGCGCACCGGCGTTTAACATCGCATCCGTTGCCGTCGCGGTGTTCATAATATTGGTATTGGCAACGTATTTGGTATCCAGCAAGTTCCGGCCCTCGAGAAACACTTTATAATTTTTATTGGACCAACCGGTGCGCATGCCCAGCAAGCCGTATGAATCAATTTTATAAGTATTCGCGTAGTCTCCCCAGCGCTTCCCAACCACATCGAAAGTAGGGCCGATAAAATATCCGCTCGCATGGTGGTATATGGCCTCGCCTTTTAAGAAGTATTTGGGCGCAGCCGGTAACGCATTGTTGGCGTAAGTGCGGTCATTATCAAAGCTGAAATGGTTGATAGTGTATGTCAGCATGGGTTTGATCGTATGCGTACCCTTGCCGTCCAGGGCAAAGCTGCCGCCAATTAAACCTTCAACGCCTGCATGGATGGTATTATCAAAATTCGCCGCCTTGGCAGACCCGCCTGGAGGTGTAGTGGATAAAATTTCGTTGTTAAGCCATGAATAATACAGCGCCAAATCCCAGTTCACATCGTTTAAGTTGCCAAGTTTTTGATTGCCGCGCGTGCCTATTTCGACGGAAGTGCCTTCCATCGCCTTCAGATTGGTGGTGCTTAAACCTGCGGTAATGTTATCCGAAATATTGTAGTTAGTCGGCGGCGCGTACAAGCGGCTGACATTGCCGTAAAGGCTGGCGCTCTTGGTCAGGTTATACATCAAGCCTAAACTGGGATTAATACCGCTATAGTCATTGCTGGGGTTGCCGCCTTGAGCATAAACATTGGCGTTGGCGTCCTGAGGAATGGGTAATCTTGTATTATTGACTTCACGGTGTGCGAACACGCCTTGCAACGCGGGCGTCAACGTCCATTTATCGGTAATATGCCAATGATCCTGGGCAAAAATCTCGACATTATCGGCTTCCTTGGTTATTTGATTGGTCATAGGCCCGCGATTGCCGCCGACATTCGTGTAGTTGCCGCCTTTATCCGAGTTGGTGCCGTAATTCACGCCCAGCAATAAGTCATGGCTATCCAGGCGCAGGTTGTAGCGGGCTGTCGTACCCCAGTCCTGCTGGACGGAATCGACCAGCAGACTGAACCTGTCCGCGGTATCGCCGGGGAAAAAATGCACCGTATCCACGATCGGATGATAAAGATGCTGGTTTTCAAAAGAAAAACCGACATCGAGAGAACTTTTGTCATCAATGGTCCAGGTTGTTTTGTTGGCGACACGCTCGGTCTCGGTGTTCAACTGATAATTGCCGCCGATAGCCTGGGTGCTGGCTTGGTAGGGATTGGCGTCGAATTGAGCCCGAGTCAGCTGGCCCGGCAACTGCTGATTGTTTTTAATGTAGCTCACAAAGGTACGGTTAACGATGGAGTCGGATATTTTCCAGCCGAAGTTGCTGTATACGCCAAAGCGATCCTGTTTGTTATGGTCGCGGAAACCGTCCCATTCCTTTCCTTCAAGAGTCAACAGGCCGTCGAAGCTGTCATTGAAAACCTTGCTGACCGTGCCGCGTCCGAGGAACTGGCCAAAACTGCCGCCGCTGAGCGAGAGCCTCGCGGTAGGACTGTCATGGGCTGTGGGCGATGTGAAATCGATCGCGCCGCCCAAAGTGCTGGCGCCGTACTTAAACGCATTGCCTCCGCGCGCAACGGTTGCAAAACTCGAAGCCAGCGGATCGATCATGCGGTTGTGGTTGTTGCCGTCCGCGGCAGTAACCGGCAGGCCGTCTTGCAGCAACTTAACGCCGCTCCCGGCAAAGTTGTTGGCATCCAGATTCGAACCGCGGCTGGTGATAAACACTTCGTCGTTGCCGCTTTGGCTGGTCGCCCAAACGCCGGGCACATAGCGGAAAAAATCCGCTACGCTGGAAATGTTACGATCATGTAAATCATTGATGTCAACCACGCTGACGCCTCCTGGAGAAAGCGCAACTTCCGCACTGGCGGCGGCAAGCTTTTGCTCACTCTTATTCGTCACCACCATTGTTTTAAGCTCGGTGCTTGGCTGTTTTTTCGCTATTTTTTGCTTTGCTTCAGCTGTTTTTGGCTGCTCTTTCGCCATTGCGGCGGAACTCAGAAAAAAAGGAAGACATAATAAGGGGCCGCTTAACTGTAAAAGCGTAACAACCCGATTGGAGCGTAAGCACTTCATAATAATTCCAACTTAAGTAATGCTATTAACTAGCAGAAAATACAACTCAGCATTGGCTGAGCATTTTTTATTCAACATTCAAATCAATCTGTGCGATTGACCCGGCTGTTTAATCGGAAAAAGTTTATCCAATAACGGCAATCAGGCCGGGACTCATTCGTATGGCAAACGTAATGTTTTGTATGGCAAACGTAGCCGGACAAATTTATGCGCGATATGACCTATTTTTGATGCCGAAGTGCGGGATATGACCTATTTTTCTAAGCATTCCTGCGTTTTTTCACCGGATTTTGCAGGTTAAATCCCTAAAAATATTGAATAATGAAATCAAGGCGTGATTTGTGCTTGATGTTCTTGATCGTGTTTGCAACTTGATAGGAAAAAACCGAAGATGCCGCCGCTTAGTATCAGAAACGAAGAGCTGTCAACCGAATTCCTGCCGGGGGAGCAGTGCCTGCAACAGCTTTTACCCGATCACTTGGGAGTCGGCTATTCAAAGGCTTACCAGCTGGAACAGGACTTTAGTTATATAGAAACCCGTTACGCGCCGCGGAAAAACGTCGCCGTATTAAGCAATATCGAGCAGCAGGAACCGCGTTTGGTGGTAACGCTCGGTATAAAAGGCCGTTCCCGCTTCATCAACAACCACGGTTCCGAACTCTTGTTTAAGCAGGGCTACACGTCGATAACAACGTTCGGTTCAAGCATCGGGGAGCGTCAGTATGAAGCGGAGAAAGACATGTTTCAGCTGCGGTTTTCTATGGGTAAAAACTGGCTGGATCGGGTTTTCGGCAAGACCAAAACGGCAGGTTTGCTTAATCGCATGGACATGCGTTTGTTAAGCTGCCGGCCTATCTCGGCAGAAGGCGTTTTGGCCGTGCAGTTGTTAACGGCCTGCAATGTCGCCGATGAAGTTAAACCGGTTTTCAGGCGCGGACTGGCGATGACTGTCTTGGCCTCTGAATTGAACCATCTTTTCCAGGATGCGCCGCAACATTCTGCAAAGTTCTCGCAACAAGACCAGGCCAAGGCGATGCTGGCCCGCGATATTTTGTTTAATGAATTCAGGCATCCGCCTTCGGTAGCGGATCTTGCCAAGCGGGTCGGAACCAATCAGCTTAAGTTAAAGCAGTTGTTCCATCATTTTTTAAACAACACACCCTACGGCTTATTGCTGGAAATCAGGATGAACCACGCCTATCAGCTGCTGAAAACCGGGCAATGCCATGTCAGTGTTGCTGCCGACTTGGTCGGTTATCAGCATGCCAGCAACTTCAGCGCGGCATTCGCCAAGCATTTTGGCGTTTCCCCCAAGCAAATTGCCAAGCACCACTAATACTCAGTCATTCTTGTTTTGTCAGGTAAAAGTAAATCCGTTCGTCCTGAGCTTGTCGAAGGATGAGCGGATTTACGCTGAGTTGAACGATTTTTACTCGACAGATCAATACTGACTGAGCACTAGGGCTTGACGTTAAACCCAGCCCTTGCATCGGGAACGGCGCTGAAGGCTGTTTAGGATCGTGCATAAATTAATTTAGGCAATTACCATGAAGAGCATGAAGACTTAGGATCTGGTTACAAATAACTTCCCGAAATCACTATTTTCGGTCGTCAAGCCGTTCGTGCTGAGCCTGTCGAAGCATGATCGGCTTGACGCGGTAGATCGAAATTTTTCCGCCCCCCCCCATTCGACAAGCTCATGACAGGCTTCGACAAGCTCAGTGCGAACGGAAAAATTTCATCCGATCTATGTCGGGACGTTATTACTGACCATAGCCTTAAACCTTTCCTGCCGCTTCATGTCCTTCATGGTTAAAAAATGAAAAATAAAACTTGCTCAAGTTATTTCATACACGTTTCTTAGCTATGTGCTTATCAGTTGGAGCGAGTGGGAACCGTTCGTGCCGAGCCCTTCGGCTGCGCTCAGGAGAGTCTTATCGAAGCATGAGCGGTTTCCACGCCCCACCTATTTGGCTTGCTTCGCCTTACGCTTTTGCAGCCAGCGGATCACCCCGGTCACATACAAAACAGGACAAGCCAGCCCTGAAAGTAACACCAAAATCCGTCCCGTCCAACCGAAAGCATGGCCGCTATGCAACGGCCATTGCCAATCCAGAAAAATATCGCCGGCGCTGCCGCTGCCCCTGTCGTAAACTTTGAGTATCTCGCCGCTGTATTGGTCGACGGCGAAATCGCGATAGCCGGTAAACCGGCTTATTTCGGTGACGTCTTTTTTCATTACCATATAGACATCCTCCCGGTTTTTCGGCGCATTGAGCATCCATAACTTACCGGCGGGAGAACGTTTCTGCACAATGGCTTCCACTGTCGAGAAACTTACCGGCTGCCGGCCCGCTTGCGGCGGACTGCTGTGAATCTCGGCAGGAATAGTGCTGAAGGCATTGGGCCTGTCGGTCGTCGATAACAACTTGACCAGTACGTTGACCTGATCCGGCAGATTAAAATAAATCCCGGAAAACAACACCGGCAGCAGCACGACTGCCGAATAAAAACCGACGGTTTTATGCAGGTCGAAGTTAAAACGCACGGCGCCGGCATGGCGCTTGAAGGTTAAGGCTTGCTTGAATTTGCCGGTCAGCGGCCACCAGACGATCAGGCCTGTCAACAGCGAAATAACCGATAACACCGCCAAAATGCCGTTGAGCACGCCGCCGATTTTTTTGCCCAATAACAAGCACCAGTGCAGTTGCATCAGGAAACTGACCAAAGGCCGTCCCCAGTACCGATCCTTGGGATGCCAGAGCTGCAAGCCCTTGACCTGAGTCGTGTAAGGATCGACGAAGATGTAATAGCCGTCGCCGTTGTTCGCTTGGCTTTCAGCCCTGACAAAGTACAGGAATTTATAGGCGACATCGGGCTTGCGGGGATAATACACCTTGAAAAAACGGCTGCCTTGCGGTTTGGCCGTTTCCGCCGCCGCAACGATGTCGTCCAGGCTGTGCACTTGTTTCTGGTTTTCCGGCGGCACGGAAACAATAGCCAGCTCGGGGTTTAAAACTTCCTGCATTTCCTGATAAAACACCAGAATGCCGCCGGTCAAGCCGACGACGGCCAATATCGCCCCGGCAATCAAGCCGAGATATAAATGCACATCCAGCCACAGTTTGCGGCGGGCTTTGAGTTTGGCCAGATGGGTATCGGCTTTCGCTGTCGTCATTGGGTTAAGCACCGGAAAATCGTCAAGAGGTTGTTGCATGAATTTATTTCTCCAAGGAACAGACATAAATTAATTTACGCAATGACCATGAAGAGCATGAAGGACATGAAGACTTCAATCCTTCATGCCTTTCATGTTCTTCATGGTTTAAAAATAAAACTTGCTCAAGTTATTTCATGCACATTCCTAAGGTGACTACTGACAATGCAGTATGCACAGCAATACCGAGAGTAATCTTCCCGGCATTGCTTTAAAACATACCAGCTATACCGGTTAAAACTCGACCTTCACCGATCCCATAAAAGACCGCGGCGTACCCCAGGTAGCCCGGGTTTGACCGGGCCCGGCAAAACCATCGTGAACATATTCCTTATCCAGCAGGTTGGTGACGTTCAATTGCAGCGTTACTTTGGATTTGGCGACATTCCGCGTATAGCTCGCCAGTAAATCGACCACACCGAAACCGGCAAAATTGAAGTCGTTTTTATCGAGGCTTGCTTTTTTGGCGCTAACCAGTTCCACGCCGGCGCCTACCTTGAATCCACGCAGGTAATCTTTCTGGAAGTCGTAAGTCGACCATAATGTGGAAGTATGTTCGGGAATGCCCCGTAAGCGGCTGCCGACCGGTATAGCGTTCGGGTTGTTTTCTTTGAGCACCTCGGTTTCGGTATAGGCGTAAGTGGCGATGCCTTTCCATCCCGGTAAGATTTCGCCTTTAATATCCATCTCCACGCCCCGGCTCTGCGCTTCGCCGGCAGCAATGCTAAAAGTCGGATTGGCAGGATCTGTCGTGGGAATATTTTGCTTGGTCAAGTTGTAGTAAGAAATAGTGGTGCTTAAACGATCATCGAAAAATGAGGTTTTAAAGCCCCCTTCCCACTGTTGCGCGGTTTGCGGCGGCAAAAAGGTATTGCCCACCCCCATGCCGTTGGTGGTTCCAAAGTTTTCCACGTAGTTGCCGTAAAGACTCAGCCATTTTATCGGTTGCCAAAGCACGCCCACCTGTGGCGTCACCGCATCGGCTTTTTGCGCGACCTGCTTGGCAATCACGTCGTATTGCTCAACATCCTGATAACGGAAACCGCCCATGACATGGACGTCATAAGGCAGCTTGATTTGATCCTGTACATAGATGCCGTACAAATCCGTTTCAGTATGAAAGGATTGGGCGGCGCGCGTCGTTGGATTGACGGGCGGATTGCCGATATGGACAGGGTTGTAAATATCGATTCTGCTCGCGGCGGTGCTGCTGTAACCGACGGAGTTCATATCTTGAAGGTAATAATCGCCCCCGATTAACAGCGTATGTTTCAACCCCCAGGTGTCGAAATGGCCGGTCAAATTGGTCGTCGTAAAATAGCTGTTGTTGGTAAAAAAATCGCTGGTGAGCAATGTTCTGTTCAATGTCCGTTTATCGGCCAGCAGTGTTCCGGGCGTCATAACCATCCTATCCCTGTCCAACAGCTGAATATTAAGCTGCTCGGTTAAGGTCCAGTCGTCATTGAACTTATGCGAAAGATTTAAGCCGATCAGTTTGTCTTCCACATGATTGCGATTGTCTTCCATCAAGTTTCTTTCACGCGGAATATCCGCTAAACGCGGATTGATCCAGGTGCCGTCAGCTCTGGTTCCATCGGTGATCAACGGTCTGGCGTGAAGATCGTAAACGTTGCTTTCTTTGCGATACTCCAGCTCTAACAGCGCGGTCGTTTGCGGACTGATATTCCATTGCAGAACCGGTGCGACGAACACTTTGTCGTAGTCCACGTTCTCCCGGAATGAGCCGCTGTTTTCATACGCGACATTCATCCGATACAACAGGTTCTTGTTACCGGCTATCGGCCCTGTTGCATCGATACTGGTACGGTATAAATCGAAAGAGCCGAATTGTTGCTGAACCGAATAATAGTCTGTCTCCAAAGGCTTTTTAGTGACTATATTAACCATGCCACCGGGTTCGACTCGTCCATAGAGCATAGCTGCCGGCCCCTTGAGCACCTCTATGCTTTGTACGTTCGCCATGTTCCGTGTGCCTTCGGGGCCTGACGCATCAATACGGAAACCATTGCGGAAAAGGTTGTAGTTAAAAAATCCACGGATGGTCGGTTGATCGGTAAGGCCTCCGGCGGCTTGGCCGGTAGTGACGCCGCTGACATATTTCAACGCCTGATCCATCTTAATGGCTTGCTGGTCATCGAGCACCGCTTTCGGCAACACTTGAATATTCAGCGGCGTTTCCATGATCGGCGTGTCGGTTTTGGTGGCGAAGCTGGAATTGGGAGCCGCGTAGTCTTTATTATAAGGGTCGTTAGGATCATAGCGCCTTTCACTCTTAACCGTTACGGCAGATAAGGTTGTAGAACCGGGGGCTTTAGAAACCGGAATTTTTTCAAGCGCCACCGATTCGGTGTCGGTAAAACGATAAGTAACACCGGTGTTAGACAGTAATTTCTCCAAGGCTTGCTGCGGCGTATAGCTTCCCGATACGCCCGGCGTTTTTATGTCGCGCGCTACATCGGCGCTAAAGAAAGTTTTAATGCCGGTGTTTTCGGAAAATTGCAGCAGTGCGGAAGAAAGGGATTGGGCCGGTATATTAAAATTCTGCTTCTGCCCGGTTTCGGCGATTGCAGAACTTGCCTGCATAATGGCCAGTAACATTAGGACGGCGGAATTTCTGGTAAATTTCATGAATACTCCTTATTAGTTATTGTTGAAGTCTTGATAAGACGACAGCGCACTGTAAGAGTATCTATTCGGTTTTGATTTTTTTTTGACTGAAATACATGGCGCGACGAAATGCAAGATAAGCCGCACTTGCGCTATTTTTTACTTTGCAGAAAGCAACACCAGTTTTTCGGTGATTTTGGTGATGCTAATCGGCAAGCTTTGTTCGATGGTAAGCAGCGCGACATTGGTATCGTCGGTCGCAAACACGCCGGTTACCGGCAAGGCTTTGATGGCGTCGTTCATGACCATAATTTTGCCGGAACGGTAGCGGTTGAGTTCTTCTATCACTTCAGCCAGCGGCCTGTCCTGAAAAATCATACGTTGATTTTTCCAAGCCTGACCGCGTTGTAAATTAGCGGTTGTAACGGCGCTCAGGGCGTCATCGGAAAAAGCCACCTGCCGGCCTTCGGGCAAGCTTTCTAAGACTTTTCCGTTTTCCGCCGTGACTCTGACGGAGTGTTGGTAAACGGTGACAGTCACGTCTTTCCGCCGGGTTTTAATATTAAATTCAGTACCCAAAGCGCGGACTTGGCCTGAATGGGTTTGCACCTCAAAAGGACGCTTGGCGTCAGGGGCAACCACAAAATAGGCTTCGCCGTCATGCAGGGTGATTTGCCGGCGCTGTGCCGAATAATCGATGGAAACGGCGGTGTCGGTATTCATTATTATTTCCGAACCATCCGCCAGCGTGACGTTACGTTGCTTGCCGGGAGCCGTTGTATAGTCCGCAAAATAAAATCCGGCCTGGGTATACATCAACGATGCCATCAGCAACAGCGAGGCGGCGATGCCCAGAGGCCGGACAAATCGTAAACCAGGCTTACTTGGATTGGATGTTTTAAAGGCGATAATCCGGTCGCTTGCTGCACCGGTAATATCCGCTTCAGTCAGGCTGTCGAGCCCCAGCCAAAATGCGTTGATTTCCTGCCAGGCCATTTTGTTTTCAGGCCGTTCGTTCAGCCAAACTTCAAACTCGCGCCGCTGCTGTTCCGTTACCAGATCCGAACTCAACTGCGCCTGCCAATAGGCGGCTTGCGTTGCCGTTTTGTTTTGTCGGTTAGATTCGGGCATGGTGAAACTCAAAAGGTTATTAGGCTGAGACGTTTGTGCGCGTCTTTATATCTCTATGCGAGCGATGTTTATTCCGCAACCTTGTGGCCGACGGGTGAATCAAGCTCCCGCATTCTGCGCCGGCAATGTTCCATGGCTTTAACAATGTGTTTAAGCACGGTACTCTCGGAAATACCGAGTTCATCCATTATTACAGAATAGGGCTGGTGTTTGAACTTATGCATGATAAAAACTTCCCGGCACCGTGGCGGCAGCTCGGACACCGCTTGCCGCAGGTGCGCTATTTGTTCCTGGGTGTAAAGCTGATGCTCAATCGACGGCGTCGGGTCCGCTTGGTAAGCCAATTCGGATTCGTCAGCATGTCGCGCTACTCTGCGGTTACTGCTGCGAAGATGGTCTATCGCAAGATTGCTGACGATCTTATACAAAAAAGCACGGGGGTTTTTGAGGTCGTTTTTGATGTCTGAATGTATCAATCGTAAAAAAGCATCCTGCAAAATATCGGACGCCGCTTCCGAGCAACGGGTCTGACGCACCAGATAACCATGTAATTCTTCCCGGTGCTCCTGAATCAATTCTGCGACGGCGTAATGAGTGAGTTTGTGCATGAAACAAATGAGTCCTTTTTGTTTAAAAAGCGCACTGTTTCAGCAATTAACCTGCCGGTCATTGCAACCGCTTGTTAAAGCAAGAACTTACCTTATGCTTGAAGCCGACACGAGGAGCTTGTTAAGAAAAAACTGCGGCATATCACACACTCGCGCATGTCATATGCCGTGTTTTGCATTCGAGATATAGCGCACAAACGATGTGCTCTATAGGGGCGTTCGCGGTTCAGGCCTGAACCGTATTCTACTTCTTATCCAGCTTATCCTTGGCCGCAGCGGTTTCAGCCTGGAGTTTTTCCATGGCCGCCTTCAATCGGGCTTGTTCGTCATTTGCGGCATTGGCGATCAGTGCATTGTCGGCGTTGGCCTCTTTTATCACGCAGCCGTTATAGGCATTGGCTTTTTGCTGCCAGTCATTGATTGCCTTGACGCTTTGGTTGTAAGTCTCAACGCTGCTTGGGTCAATAACCGGAACCACGGGCTCGCTGCCGCAGCCGCTCGGCGACCAGACTCCGTTCGCGATAGTTCCCGCCATGCCTGTAGAGGCAGTCAGCATCATTGCCGCGGTAAAAAATAGTCGTTTTATCATTTCCACTCCTTAAGTTATTTTTAATTGATCGGGGCTTTGCTCAGCAACAAGCAGAATGCCAGTGTATCTGGAGTTCATGTCCTCTGCAATTGCTCGCCGTGTGTCTTTTTTGCGGACTTCGCCCGCCGCTTTTGCCGCCAGCGGATCACACCGGTAACGAATAACAGCGGGCAGGCAATAGCGGTACGTCACCGGCGACACGTTATGCGGCTGCACCGTGTAAATCCCGGAAAACAGCACGGGCGGCGCGGAGCGTGGGAGTCAAGTTTTTTATTGCCGGTCTAATAGGCCATTGGCGGCATTGCTTTAAACCATCAATGCTCCGGCGGCATTGAATAGATTGGGAGAGTTGTGTGATATGCCTTAGTGTGCGGCATATCGCACAGTTTTGCCGGAGGTTACATTCATATTTTTCATAAGACGAGCGAATTTTTCAAAAGGCGCGTCGGCAAGGCATAGGACGAGGCAACATGCCTCGTTCAGCTTAGATTTTGCAATTCAAATTAAGTTTAACCCAACTGAATGATCTGATTTAGCCGGTCACATGCTTGCACAAATAGACTATCCGGCAACGATTTAAGCGGGTGTGCTTTGGCTTTGCGCAAACGCCAATCGAATGATTTGGGTTGGTGACAGAGAACATAGCTGGTCTGTTCGGCCTTGCGACCGGAAGCCTTGCCCATTGCCACCGCGAATGGATTATCGACATTGTATTCTGCTGTCGTCATGGGTAATCTAATGACCTGCGAGGTCTTTTCGTTAAAGATGCGCGGCGAAAGCACCAGAAACGGATGGACATCACGCATTTCTTGCCCGACTTGCGGGTTGCAATCCAGATAATGTCTTGGCGATCCGGCGCCCAAGGGCGCAGTTTTTTGGGCGTTACCAACGCTCTGCTCCAATGGTTTGACTGGTCGTCATAACTTCTCCGCCGTGACGCGCAGGATCGAAATCGTCCACTCGCTGTTCCAGTGAGGGGGGAGCGTCGTCAATAGGCGTAATCACTACATGATTGTTTTCGACAGAAATACGAACACGCTGATCGACATGCAAATGTGCTTCTCGAGCAATTGCGGCAGGTAATCGGACGCCCAGATTATTACCCCACTGTTTGATGTCAAGAATTGCTTCAGTCATAATAGCCTCCTAAAATTGTTTAAACTTAAGTTTAAACATGGCTGGCTGCCCGGTCGATTTGATCGGACAGTAGCGCTGAGGTTCCATGATCGAAGTGAACTATATTCCGCACTGCCGCCATTGCGGATTTAAAAAATACTGAAGCCTAGATTTATAGGCGGTTGCTTATGTACTTATTTTCAGCAAACGTGACCGAGTGAGGTATAAATTTGATCCCAGTTTGGGATTTTCTGCAAGTCGTCAACAGCCTATTTTTTAGGGGAGGAGCGACCTTGATTAGCCGAACCCGCCTCAATAGTTGCGCCTAAAATTGTGTCATTTCTAACGTTTTATTGGAATTGTAAAGTTGACCGAATCGTTAGCGTTGCCTCCCTACCGGGCTACCTTAAAAAATGAGCGAACTGCTGGAGTGTAGGATGTGGTGAACGCAGTGAACCGCATCAATCGAGGACGGCGCGAGGTGCGGTTCATTCCTCACCGCACCCTACGGCCTGGCGGTTTCTCGCCGGCAAACCGCCAGTCACCAACAGTAGGCGCTTTAGGCGACGCACAATATCCAATACAATCGGGCATAAAAAATCCCCGCTTGGAAGAGTCCAAACGGGGATCGGATTAGATCATCCCGATTATGGCGGATTGCTAGCGCGAATCCGTCCTACAGCTCTAACGTTTCTACAAGGCATGAACTTCATAGCTACATTTAATCTGTGCTAAACGTTTCGGACGGGGCAACATGCCCCGTCCGGCGCTGACAGCAACCCGCATGGCTTGGATTACATTCAATACTCGATTTTAATAGCCCCCATAAACGTGCGCGGCGCGCCGTATGAACTTAGCCCGCTTGATTGAGTACTGGCGGTGTAGGTTTTATCGAGCAGGTTATCGACATTAAGCTGGGTGGTGAGACGCGACGCCCCGACTTTCCATAGTTTACTAACCATCAAATTGGCTGTTACATAACCGGGGGCTTGGGCCGTTTCATCATAACCGATTTCACGCTGGCCTACTGCCTGCATGCCCGCGCCCACTTTTAACCCATGTAAAACCGGTTGTTGAAACTCGTAGGTTGTCCATAAGCTGCCGCTATTGACTGGCGCATTATGCAGGCGCATTCCTTCGGTGCCGGCGCCAATGCTGTCTTTAAGCGTTTTGGCGAAAGGCGTGTAAGCGTAGGCGCCGATCACATTCCAGCCCGGCAGGATTTCGCCGGTAAAATCCGTCTCAATCCCCCGGCTTTCAGCTTCGCCTATCGCTCGCATCGTCCTCGCATCCACCATCACGGGTAGATTTTGCTTTGTCAGGTCGAAATAAGCGACAGTGCCGCTAAACCGGCCACCGAACAGTTCGGTCTTGATGCCGGTTTCCCACTGTTCCGCGGTTTGCGGCGGCAGAGGAGCGGTATTTGCCCAGAAATTGTTCGGCGCGCCGAAGTTTTCAGTATAGCTGCCGTATAAAGACAGCTCAGGGATAGGCTGCCAAACAATACCGCCGCGCGGCGAAACCTTATCATAACTGGAATCTTGAACCGGCCCGGCGCTGCTGGTGCCAGATGACTCGGCATTGTCGTAGCGCAAGCCTGCCAAGAGATGAACGTTATAAGGCAACTCGACTTGATCCTGCGCATAAAGGCCAAACCAAGGCAATGAGAAATTCCCGGTTTCAATAGTGCCTGGCAAAATCGCCGGAGGACCCGATTGGTGGACAGGATTAAATAGATTGCTTGAATCGCGAGTAGCCAGGGTAAAACCCGCCCACGTCGAACGGTAATCCGAACGATAGTAATCGCCGCCTACCAATAAGGTATGCTTGGCAAAGCCTGTATTAAATTTCCCAGTCAATTCCAGTGCGTTGAAAAAGTTATGCTGATAATCGTCGCCGTCTATGTTTTGAGCAAAGAAAGCACGGAAAATATTGCCGTTCGGCAAGAATGTCCTGCCGGGACCGCCGGCGGGAGCCAAACGGCCCGTCATTGTTAAAACGTGATTGGTGAAGTTGAAGCGATGGCGTAATTTCCAGGCATCGTTAAACGCATGCTCGGTATTTAAAGACACCATCACGTACTCGTCTTCCTGGAGATTCCACGGATCGCCCAAATTCCGCTCGCGCGGGATATTGGCCGGGCGGTTGCCGACTATAGGCACCATGCCGCGCCCGTTTTCCTTTATATCGCTGTACTCAACTTTCAAAGTCGACGAAGTTTTGTCGGATATATTCCAGCGCAAGCTAGGCGCGACAAAAAGGCGTTCCTCGCTGCCGAATTCCTGAAAAGTGTTGTTGGATTGATAGCCGAGATTAAACCGGTAGGCGAGGTCTTTATTGGCTGTTAAAGGCCCCGTGGCATCGACATTGGTGCGGTACAGATCGAAAGAACCGAATTGTTGGTTCAAGCTGTAATAGGGCGTATCCAGGGGTTGCTTGGTGACAAAGTTAACCAGTCCGCCGGGCTCGGTTCGGCCGTAGAGAATCGAGCCCGGCCCTTTTAGCACCTCGACCCGCTCCACATTGGCAAGGTCCTCGGTATGCGCCCATTGGCTCTGGTTCAAATAGCCGTCCCGATAAACGTTGTAATTACCGAAACCGCGCAAGAAAAACGTCCCGGAACCGCCTACGCCGCTAACCGCGCCGCTGACGTTTCTCAGCGCTTGGTCGACGGTGATAACCTGCTGGTCTTTCATGACTTGCTGCGGCACTACTTTCACCGACATCGGCGTTTGCATAATCGGCGTATCGGTTTTGGTCGCGGTAACGGCATTGGTTATTTTATAGTCCTTGTTATCGGGCGCATTCACGTCTTTGGCGGCATATCCGGTCACCTTCACCGGCGCTAGCACCTTCGTATCTGCTTTATTCTGCATATCCTTGGCTTTGGGCTGTAAGGTAATAGTGCCTTCTCCGGTCGTGATGCTTCGTAGCGGCGAATCGCCCAGCAGAATTTCAATCGCCTCCGCTGCGGTGTAATCGCCTTGTAGGGCATGACTTTTAAAATTTTCGGCGATGTCGGTGCTGTACATCAATTGTTGCCGGCTTTGTTTGCCGAAAGTCATCAGTGCCTGGTTTAGCGATTGGGCGGGAATATCGAAATGAAGTTTACCGTTGACAGCTTCGCCATGGGCGGCCTGGGTAACCATCGTCATCAGTAGTGCGGCCTTGACGGCATGGCGCAGGGCAAGGGTGTTGCGATGTTTGGGGATGGACATGAATTCTCCTGGTTTCGGTCTTCGTTATAAGGCAGCTTTTGGGCTGATATTAAAAAGACGGAAACTTTGCAAAAAACCACATCCGAAAGCTAATCCGATTAGCGCAGCACCACCAAATACGGCGTAATGCCGACTGTTTGCAATTCCGGCACGGCGGATTTGAGGCCGGCCAGGGCCTGATCCAGCGCATCCAGGCGAAACAGGCCGCTGACCCGTTTATCGGCCAGATCGTCATTCAGCAACAGCACCCGTCCCGGCCGGTATCGGTTGATTTGGGCAACGGCTTCGCGCAAGGGCAGGCCGTCGAATTGCAGATAGCCTTCGCGCCACAGCGCCATGTTTGCCGATGGGCTTGCGGTCGGTACGGCGATGTGGTCGGCGCCGATCAGCGCGGTTTGCCCGGCGTGCAGGCGTTCGCGGTGTTGACCGTCCTCGATTTCGACGATACCTTCGACTAATTCGACTTTGGTTTGAGACGGCCTAAGCTGAACGTTGAACGCCGTGCCGACTGCCCGTACTGAACGGCCTTCCGCGGTTACTACAAAAGGCTGGTGCTCGCGTTTGGCGACTTCGAAAAAAGCTTCGCCCTGCAATAGTTCCACGCGGCGCACCGAATCGTCGAAATGGATCGCCAACGCGCTGTCGGTATTAAGAGTGACGCGCGAACCGTCGGCCAAGATCACGCTGCGTTGCTCGCCTTTGCCGGTCGAATAATCGGCCTGCATCAGGGACGGCGGGTAGCATACCGTCATCGCCAATACTGCACTGCAAGCGACCGCCAACGACAGCAGGCGACGGCGAAAACGCGGTTGTGCGGCATGGGGGGATCGCGTTTTGCGGTAACGTTCCTTGTCTACCAGCTTAAGCAGGGACAGTCTAAGGTTAAGCCGTTCGTGGTGAGCTTGTCGAACCATGAACGGCTTAACCGTCCTCCCTTCGACAAGCTCAGGGCGAACGGTTAAGCCTGGCAAGTTGCCCCGCTTTAAACGGGAAGCACGTTCCTGCAACAGAGGTTCGGAACCGGGTATCGTTCGGCCGCGCAGCCCCTCCATGCCTTGCCATAAGGCTTGCGCTTGCCGCCAAGCCCGGTCATGGGCCGGATCGGCGGCGCGCCAAGCTGTCAGTTGCTGTTGCTGTACCGGTGAAAACTCCCCAGAGTGCAGTTTGCTCAGCCAAGCGCAGGCTTGTTTCAGCAGATGCTCTGATTCGATTGACATGGCTAGTTCCTGATTGAACAAGTGGGGGAATGCATTATAGACGAGGCGTACAGTCTAAACCACATGGGCGGTTAGCTGTTATCCAGGGTTTTGGCGCAATGGATTAAGGCCCGTTTGATGTTGTCTTCCACAGTACGGATAGAGATATTAAGGGTTTCGGCAATTTCCCTCTGCTTCAGGCCTTCAAAGCGATTCAGGTAGAAGATGCGTTGGCAGAGCGGCGACAATGCCGCCAAGGTATCGATCAGTCTGTCCAGTTCCTGTTCGCCCAGGGCAACGGTTTCGGCACAGCGGTGATCTTCCGCTTCCGGCGGCTCATCGTCGTGCCATTCGGCGCTGACCGCTACACGCACGGCCTGGCTGCGATAGTGGTCGACCAATAAATTCAGCGCGATTCGGAACAGGTAGGCTTTAAGATTGCCGATGCTGACGAGGTCGTCGGTTCGACACAAACGCATAAAAGCTTCCTGGCAGATGTCGGCCGAGGTTTCCCGGCAGCGCACACGGGCGAACAACACGGCTTCCAGCTCGCCTTGGCAATTGACGTAAAGTTCGTGGAGTGCTTGATTGGGCTGGAATGACATGTTGCGCGGTTTTTGTGTTTTTGTATAAACGCATGATAGACGTGTGAACCGGAAACATATCAGCAATATTAGTGCCTCATCATTGAAAGTTTTGATGAATCAATAGGCTGCGGCGGAAGTAGAGGTTTAAGCGGTTTATCGATCTGATTAAGCTGTGTTATATGACGCAGTGACTGGGGCATATGACACAGCAAGAATGCTGTTCCAGCCATAACGGCTAATAGGGTGGATCGCTCATATAATCCCTAAGCAAGCTATTGACCAATACCTGATATTTGATGTGTTTTTCACTCGCTTGTTTTTTTAAATCCGTTTCCCAATAAAATTTTTTCACAGTTCCCGTTCGCGCTGTTTAATCTTGGCGGCGATATGATTTAGCCCGCCGCTTTTGCTGCCAGCGAATCAGCCCGGTAACGAATAACAGCGGGCAGGCAAGTCCGGTCAAAAACACCAAAATACGGCCGGTCATGCCGAACGCCTGCCCGGAATGCAGCGGCCACTGCCACTGCGTGAACACCTCGCCCGCCGTGCCGATGGTCGGATCGTCTAAGTCCAGTATTTTGCCGCTGTAACGATCCATCACCAGGCAACGCCGCTGCAACAGGCTGCCGGGCGCATCGACGCCATTCTGGCATACCGTATAGGTTTTGGTCGGTTCGGGCGCGCCGTAAATAGAGTGCGGCCGGCCGGCCGGGTAGCGTTGCAGGGCTATGGCGACGGCCTCGTCCATGCCGATGGCCTGGGTACTGCCGACCGGCGGCGTCGAACGGAACCAGTAGCGGTACGTCACCGGCGAGAACAGTTCCAGCACCGGCACTACGTTATGCGGCAGCACCATGTAAATCCCGGAAAACAGCACGGGCAGCAGCACCAGCGCCGTATAAAACCCTGCGGTCTTATGCAGGTCGTAGTGCAGGCGCTCGGCACTGGCTTTGCGCTTGACAGTCAAAGCCTGCCGCCAACGTCCGGTCAGCGGCCACCAGACTATCAAGCCGGTCAGCACCGAGATCATCAATAACGCGCCGGACAGACCTACCACGACGGTGCTGACGTCATGCGACTTAATCAGTAGTGCGTAATGCAGTTTGAATATAAAGTCGATAAAGGTTTGGGGAATAACACTGTCCGAGCGTTCGAGCAGCCGCTTGCCGGTTACCTGCGCCGTATAAGGATCGACGGCCACCTGCCACATTTCATGCACTCCGTCCGCCGCAGTAACGGCGTATCTGAGTTTGAAAGCGGCTTGCTCATTGCGCGGATAGGTGGCGAACGTATGCTTGGCCTGCGTCGGCATAACCTTGCGCCCGGCCTCGAAAACAGCCGCCAAAGGCCGGTAAGCAGCGGAATGTTCCGGCGGCTTGACGATTAACAGCTCGCTGTTCAGCCATTCATCGATTTCTTCATGAAACACCAGAATGCTGCCGGTGACGCCGTAAATAGAAAGCAATAATCCCAAGCTCAAACCCAGCCATAGATGCACCACCAGCCAGTTTTTGCGCCGGGTTTTCAGGCGGGATAGTCTCAGGTTTGGCGATTGTTGTTTGGTTACCGAATCGGCAGGATTTACATTGGATTTCATCGTTTATTTTGTCGAATTGAATGTCGATACCGGGTTGCTGAAAGTACACAACTATGCCGGACGGAGTTACAAACTCCGTCCGGCATGGAGAAGCCATTCACCCTATTTAGCTTTAAAACTCCACACGGATCGACCCCATGAAAGTACGTGGCGCACCGGGCTGTGCTAAAAATCCGCCAAAAGCGGAAGTTTCATAAATAGTTTTATCCAATAGATTGTTGACATTAAGTTGCGTAGTAACAGTAGAATGGCCTACTTTCCAGGCATAGCCGAGAAGCGCATCAACCCGTACATACCCCGGCATCTGCCAAGTATTAGCATTATTGCCTTCACGTTGCCCTATCAGATAAGTGCCGGCCCCGAAACTTAAACCGCGCAAGAATGGCTCTTGAACAGCGTATTTAGCCCAAAAGCTGCCTGAGTTTCTGGGGACATTCCAAAATCGGTGTCCTTGATCGCCTCGATTATCCTTGGTAATTTCAGTATCGGTATAGGCATAGCTTGCGATCAGATTTAAGCCGTCCGTGACTTGTCCTGAAACATCCACCTCCATGCCTCGGCTGCGGGCTTCTCCGGTTTGAACGGAGAATCTGGGATTCGTTGGATCGGCGGTGGCGACGTTTTGTTTGGTCAAGTCATAAAAAGCGACCGTTGTCAGCAATTTTTTATCGAGTAATTCCGTTTTGAAGCCAACTTCGTGTTGCTGTGCTGTTTCAGAATCGAGCGGTTTTCCGCTTGATGCCAACGCGGTATTCGCACCGCCGAGCGATTCCACATAATTGCCATACAGGGCGAGCCAAGGCCAAGGTTGATACACTAGACCCACGCGTGGACTGAAAGCGTCGTTTTGAACTTCGGTCTCCCTGTTGCGCGCGGCTTCGATGGAAGTCGAAGCGGAGCCGCTGCTTCGCGTTGCCCAGTCATAACGTCCGCCGCCCATGATATGCAGCTTATCGAAGAAGGTGATTTGATCCTGAAAGTAAGTGCCGTACCAATATTGGGTCAGCGTACTAAAACTATTAAAATTTTTCGCCGTTGGTAACGGAACCTGGCCATAGACCGGATTAAAAATATCAACCACAGGCCTATGGGTTGCTGGTGCCGGAGTGCTTGCGAAACCTTCACCATCACGCTTTTCCCAAAAATAATCGAATCCCGCTAAAGCCTGATGCTGTGTGCCCAAGAATTTAAATTTACCGGTGAGGTCTATGCTGGTCGCATAAGTGTCGGTAACGTCAATCGGTGTGGTAGTCGTGCTGCGAATGGCAGTGCGTTTATTTACAGGGTTCACCGGTCCGTTGAAAAACGACTGATTGTTACTCTGATAATCAAGGTTGTAATAATGAAAGCGATGTTGTATTTTCCAATCATCGTTGAATTGATGCGCCCAATCGAAGCCAATGATTAACTTATCCATTACAGAAAATTCATTATCCGATCCAAAGCCCAGATAGCGGTTGACGGGAATATTAGCGGGCCGATTGCCTACAACAGGAAGACCGGTGTAATTGACGCGTGTGTCGTACTGATACTCCAAATTCAAATTGACCTCTGTACGGTCGCTAGGCTTCCAACTCAGTGATGGCGCGAAAAAAAACCGCTCCTGATCCATCGTGTCGATGAATAAATTATTGTTTTGATAAGCTAAATTAAGGCGATAGAGTAGCGAACGGTCTTTATTGATGGGGCCGGTCGCATCCGCCGTAGTACGGTACAGATCGTAAGAGCCGAACTGCTGCTCCAACGAGTAATAAGGGGTATCCAGTGGTTTCTTGGTCACAACATTGATCATTCCGCCGGGTTCAATCCGTCCATACATGGCGGCGGCAGGCCCTTTTACGGCTTCGAGTTGTTCCAAGTTAGCCACCTCGTGCTGCGCGCGCCTTATCCGTAAGCCATTGCGATAGACGGTGGTCGAACCGTCAGAGACGAAGCCGCGCATCTGGAAGCCTTCATACATGGGATCAGTTGCCCAGAAAATGCCGCTGACGTTCTTCACCGCATCTTTTATCCGAATCGCCTGTTGATCTTTAAATACCTGTTTCGGAACCACCTGAATCGACATTGGCGTTTCCATAATAGGCGTGTCAGTTTTAGTTGCCGTGCTGGCGTTGGAGCGGTTGTAATTGGGATTGTAAGGATCGTTGTCGGCATAGCCGGTTTTTCCGGTCACCGTCACCGCTTTTAACGTGAGAGCATTGGACTGGTTTTGTCTGGTTGGCGCTTCTAAGGTAATGGTTTTGTCATTACTGAATCGATACTTAAGCCCGGTGCCGCCCAGCAGTTTTTCCAGCGCTTGCGTCGGTGTATAAGCGCCGTTAAGGGCAGGCGCTTGCAGTTTATCGGCCACATCGCCTTCATAAAGCACTTGCAGCCGGGTCTCCGCGGAAAAACGGGTTAATGCGCTGGCCAAGGATTGCGCCGGGATGTTGAATTGCAGGATTTTCTCAGCTGCGACATCACCGGCATAGGCGTGTTGTCCCGCTCCAAACAGCACAAGAGGTATCATCAATCCGGCTGTCTTGATCAATTGTTGTCCGCGTTTAATACAAACCCGGCGTGTAGGTAGTGTCATTAGGTAGATCCTCCTTAAGTCATAAAAGTGTTATCTTCATGACCTACGACGAAGCGGAAAGGATTTACCCTTAGTCGTGGAGGAAAAAAATTGATGGCCATTAAGCCGTTCGCCGCGAGCTTGTCGAACATGCACGCATTAACTTCACGGGGCAATCGCTCAGGTCGGACAGGTAATACTGATGGTCTGCATGTTGTTTAACGCATCCACGCAGCTTTATTATTTGTTATACTGCAAACACTTTGAAATGCGCCGGAGTCAATGATGGCAACAATTACATTTGATGCTCATAAATTTGTTCGCAAATTACAAGAGGCCGGCTTTGACCAAAAGCAAGCGGAAGGATTGACAGAGGCAATGCGCGCGGCCATTGAAGAATCGGAGCTGGTCACTAAAAAGGACTTACAAATTGAACTTGCACCCATCAAAGCCGATCTTAATTTACTCAAATGGATGATGGGGGCTCTTATCGCCCTCGCCATCGCCAATTTCTCCAAGCAATTTTTATGAGTGAACCGGCGGAAGCTGCCCAGCATCGGTTAATAAAGCAAAACCAGTTGATTCGGCAAGTTCACCGAACTGGCTTTTAAAGTAGTCTTGATGCCGTCAACCACGGCGCCGGGGTCTGCGGTATCAAACACGCCGCTGACGATCCGCTCCTTCAGCTTCGGGTTGATCAGCACGATTTGCCCGCTCCGGTAGCGATTCACTTCCTTAATCACCCGCGATAGTGGCTGCCGTTTAAAAATCAGTTGTCCGCGCCGCCAGGCGAGCGTTTCCAGAATGTCGGAGTCCATCACCGGCCCGACGCGGCCTTGTTGGCAGTCTACTTGCTGATTGATATGGACTAAAGCCGGGGCATCGGCTTTGCCCGCCGACACTTCTACCGTGCCTTCGCTTACGATCACCCGCATATCGTCATCGGCCTTTTTAACGCTGAAGGCGGTGCCGACCGCGCGGGCGTTGGCCACGCCGTTGCTGACTATAAAAGGGCGGCTTTTATCCGGGGACACCTGAAAAAAGGCCTCGCCGCGCAACAGCTCGATGCGCCGTTGCTTATCTGAAAGATTCACGGCGAGCGCGGTATCGGTGTTTAAAGTCAGCCGCGATCCGTCATCGAGTACGACGGTCAGTTGCTTGCCCGGCGCAGTGTAATAATCGCTTTGCCAATTCTGGTAATGCACCGGCAACCGATAGCTCAACAGAACAGCCAAAACCAGCGCAGATAATGCGATAGCTCGCCGGGCGTAAGGCTGCTTGCCGGGTAAAGGTTGGTGCGCCGGCGCGGGCTGTTCGGCTGCGAGTCTGGCATGAACCCGTTTGCCGGGGGCTTCAAGCTGTTGCCAAAGCAGCCGCATCTTGTCGTAAGCTTTTGCATGTTCCTGGCTTTCCCTGTACCAGTTTTTGAATTGCTCCTGTTCCGCAGCCGTCACATCGTCCGCGTGCAACCGCGCAAACCATGCAGTAGCCTGGTCTGAAACGGATTGTCTGTGTGATGAAGGTCGGGTGCTGGGCATGGTGGTTATTTTACTACAGAGTATCCAAGGGACAGAAAAGTCCGGTTGTTAGCGGCTTACCAATAAGACGTTCGACAGCGCCGCTTCCCTTACAAGGCGACATCGTTATGCGAGCGGTATTAATCAAACTGTTTCCGAATCAGCTCCAATGCCTTGCGCATATGGCTCTCTACGGTGCGTGGGGAGATAGCAAGCTCGTCACTGATCTCGGTATAACTTTTGCCTTCCACGCGACTCATCAGAAAAACCGCGCGGCATTTCGGCGGCAGGTCGTAAATGATTTGTTCAAGAAACTCCAGTTGTTGGTGGTCGGACAATGCGGCATCCGGCTCGGGTTGCAGGCAGATAAAGTCTTCCGTAACCGGCCCCGCATCACGTTTATTCTGCCGGGTTTGACTGCGAAGATAATCGAGGGCAAGATTATTGGCGATACGAAACAGGTAGGCGCGCATATTTTCGATATTGCCTGCATCGGGATGATGCGCAATACGCAAATAAGTTTCCTGTGTCAAATCGGCTGCGGTCTCGGCACAACGCACTTTATAAGTCAAAAACTGCATCAAGTCCTTTTGATGCAACAGGAAAAGCGCTGACATCCCGTGTTCCGGCAGCAGATTCATCGATGATACAGTTCCGTATGTCCGGCATTAAGTTTGAGGAGTTAAGGATATGGTCAGTAATAACTTCCCGACATGGATCGGATGAAATTTTTCCGTTCGCCCTGAGCTTGTCGAAGGGTGGGCGGAAAAATTTCGACCCACCGCGTCAAGCCGATCATGCTTCGACAGGCTCAGCACGAACGGCTTGACGACCGAAAATAGTGATTTCGGGAAGTTATTTGTAACCAGATCCTAAGTAAACGAATTACCGGCAAACTAAAAGCAAATATAATGCCACTTGAACTGATTTTTCTTTAGCCTCCCGCTAATCATGCAACCGGCTTGATATTTATGCCTTCGGTTCGAAGACTGGTTATTCCGCTTTAAGTATGAAAAATAGGTTATATGACACACTATAATAAGTCATATGGCTTTATCCGGCCGAATGGACGCTGACCTAATTGCCTGACTGTTTCAACAAAGCAAGAATCAACCGGAAAATTGCAGGCCTTATGCGGCGAACACACCGGAAACGAATAACGCCGGACAAGTCAGGCGGGATAAGTTGCTAATAATTAATCATCTTTGTATTATCTATCGCAAGCCAACCGGCGAAGCCATTGCCTTAGCCTCTTATAAAACTGAACTGACCGTTTGGCTGAAAAAATCACCCTTATATAACCGGAGACAAGCCCGTGGCATTACAAACCATCCCTCGCCACATCAGTGCGGAAGAGTATTTGCAAGGCGAATTACTATCGGACATAAAACACCAGCTGATCGACGGCGAGGTTTATGCGATGGCAGGCGCCAGCGAGAACCACAACTTGCTGGCGGGTAACATCTTCAGTGAATTAAAGAACCACCTGAAAGGCACGCCTTGCCGAACCTTTATGGCCGACATGAAAGTCAGGGTTGCCGAAGACTTTTTCTATCCCGATGTCATGGTGGTCTGCGCCGAAGACAACGAAGACGAATACTACAAAAAGTCGCCGGTTATCATCGTTGAGGTATTGTCAAAAACCACCCGCAAATTCGATCAAACCAGAAAACGCATACGCTGCCAAACCATACCCACACTGCAAGAATACGTGCTTATCGAGCAGGACAAAGGCGAAATACAAGTATTCAGCCGCAGCCAAAACTGGCAATCGTCTTATTACTATCTGGGCGATTCGATCACCTTTCACTCGTTAGGGATTACTATCTCTGTTGAGGATATTTACTATCAGGTCAACAACGAAGACGTGCTGGCCTTCAGTGAACAAAAAACAGTACTCCCCTAAACAGAGGCGAGTTGGGTCGACAAAAAGACCGCGATCCAAGTTACGCTGCTTTTAACTTATGCGCCCTGCGTTTTTGCAGCCAACGGATTACGCCGGTAATGAACAGTGCCGGACAAGCCAAACCCGATAAAAACACCAGAATCCGCCCCGTCATGCCGAACGCCTGCCCGGAATGCAACGGCCATTGCCACTGAGTAAACACTTCGCCTGCCGTGCCGATCGTCGGATCATCCAAATCCAGTATTTTGCCGCTGTATCTATCCATCACCACGCAACGCCGCTGCAACAGGCTACCGGGCGCATCGACGCCATTCTGGCATACGGTATAGGTTTGGGTCGGTTCGGGAGCACCGTAAATAAAGTGCGGTCGGCCGGCCGGATAGCGTTGCCTGGCGATAGCGACCGCTTGATCCATGCCTATGGCCTGGGTATTGCCGGTCGGTGGCGTGGAATGAAACCAATAACGGTAAGTCACCGGCGAAAACAATTCCAGCACCGGCACTACGTTATGCGGCAACACCATGTAAATCCCGGAAACAGCACCGGTAACATTACCAACGCGGTGTAAGAACCGAAGACTTTGTGCAGATCGTAATTGCAGCGGATGCCGCCGGATTTAGGCTTGACAGTCAAAGCCTGCCGCCAGCGCCCGGTCAGCGGCCACCAAACTATCAAGCCGGTCAGCACCGAGATCATCAATAACGCGCCGGACAGCCCTACCGCCACCGTACTGACATCATGCGACTTAATCAGTAGCGCGTAATGCAATTTGAACACGAAGTCGATCAATGTATTGGGAACAGAAAGGCTCGCGGGTTGATGATGGTTTCCGGGTTGGGAACTTGCGACAGCCGCAAAAAAGATTCCTGCATGATGTCGTCAACATCCTGTTCCCTGGGCCAGCGTCCGCGAATAAAGGCGTTGACTTCGTGGGCATGTTTCAGGAACAGGTCATGCAGGAAACTGGGTTTGGATTCGGACATCGGTTGCGCAAGACAGAAGTGGCGTCAGTGCATTTAAGCAATATCCATGCCCGCTTATGTTTCTTTCAGTATCAATAGTTTGATGCGTCCGGCCAAAAAAATGCGTCATATGCCGCAACTAAATAAGGCATATAACGCAGTTTTTTTGGATTTTACCGCGGTGACTATTACCCGGTTTTTATCATCTGCAACCGCCGCGCACGGCGCTTTTGCAGCCAGCGAACGATGCCCGTGACATAGAGTATGGCGGGAATAAAGCCGCTTACAAAAACCAGCAACCGCCCCGCCATGCCGGCTATTTCGCCATTGTGCAAAGGATGAAGCCAGTTCATGAACGTATCGCCGATGCGCTCCAGTCTTGGATTTCTTGTTGATAATACCGCACCGCTGTATTGATCGACCCAGACCGTGGTTTTTGGGAAGCGGAAACTGGGCTCGCCTTGCTGGTACAGCATGATTCTATACGCCCCCTCCTGCCCATCGGGTGTTTCTATCCAGCGTAAAACGGCCTCGGGATAAAGAGATTCGGCTGTTGCGGCGGCCTGATCCAGACTGATCCTGGAATATCCGGCTTGATACGGCGAACGATTGGCCTCGGCACGGTACAACGGCGACAGATGATTAATCAGCGGTTTAAATACGGCGGGCAATTCCAAAATCGCGCCGCTGACCAATAACAGCAATAGAACCGGAAAGCTGTAAACGCCTTGGGTTTTGTGCAGGTCGAAAATGAACCGGGCCCTGCTTGCGCCGCGCTTAATCGACAATGCCTGACGCAATTTGCCTGTTGCAGGCCACCACAAATAGATGCCGCTAAGCAAAGGTATCAGCAACAGCAATCCGATAATGCCCATCAGCGTTTTGCCGGTACCGTCCAGCAGTAACGCATAATGAAGATCAAACAGCCAGGTCATCGCAAATTCGCCCCAAAAACGGCTACTGACGACTTCGGAAGTATAGGGATTAACCCAAACGATCAGCGGCGCAAAAGACAGGCCGGTTTTTTCGGCAGGTTTATAGTAACGCGCCATTAACATGGCTTGGTTATGGCGCGGCATTTCCAGCCGCCAGGAAGCGTTGCGTTCAGGATGAGCTTGGCGAATAGCCTGAAAGACGGCTTCATACGATTGCGCTTGTTGCCGGGCCTGAGTCGTCGATACGTGCAGCGCCGGATTGAGTATTTCATCCAGTTCGACATAAAAAACCAGCAGGCTGCCGGTAAGACCCGCGAGGACAAATACCAAACCGGTACTCAAGCCCAAGTAAAGATGGAATGCCAGCCACACCTTGCGCCATTTTGTACGGCGCGTGGAATGGTTCGTTAAATGTGTTCCGGCAGGCATGCGTCAGCTACAGATCGTATTTGACATTGATCGCGCCATAAAACGCACGGCCGTCGCCGGGCGAATGCATGGTTTGATTGACCGTGGTGTTATACCAGACATATTCCCAATAGGTATCCGCGAGGTTTTTTACCTGGAACTGCAAATCGACGATTTTGTTGACCTGATAACCCAAATCCAGGTTTAACAGCGCATATTCGCCGAATTTGCCTTTTGCATTCGCCTCATCGGTGTAATAACTGCTTTGCCCGGTCGTCCACAGCGACGATTTCAGCTTGGGCGTTATCTGATAATCGATACCGCCGGAAAACAGGTAGTTTGGGGTGTTGAAAATTTGCGTACCCGTCAGCGCTGGATTGCTGGGCGGCTGGGCTACGATGGCTTCTTGCAGGGAATAAGTCGTCCATACGCTGACCGATTCAACCGGTTTGATTTTAACCTGCACATCGACGCCTTGGCGGTCCGTCGCGCCAATCAGCGTTGAGTCGTTATTCGCGCTATTCAGAACCCGGCTCGATTCATTAGTGGCCGTTTGCTGCCAATAAGCAACGCGCCCTTCGGCCCAATCGACCGGTTCCAATTTAAGGCCGACTTCCCAGCCCTCGTTAATCGATGGAGCGACATCAATCGGATTCGGATTGGTTTTAAACGTAGCGGTACCCACTGCAACCTGGAAAGTGCGGCCCCAATTGCCGTAGAGGCTGTAACCTTCTATCGGCGTAATAACCGCGCCCATTTTAGGCTGCCAGATGGCGCCGTAATCGTTAACCGCATAGGATTGATTATTAAGCTTGTTGGTATAGTCGCCGCCAACCGTATCGGCGCGAAACCCCGGCGTCAGTTTCAGCCATTTGAACGGCTTAATCATGGCTTGCAAATAGCCGCCATAAACATTGAAACTAAAATCCTGGTCCCGGACTTGCGATGTTCTGATCCGGTTTAAATTCCTGTAGCGCCGGCTTTTATTGTCTTGCTGTTGAATATCGAAGCCGGTCTCTAACGAGAAATCATTCAGCCAGGAAATTGTCGGCCGGTATGTCAACGACGTCGTGCCGCCATACTGGACTTCATTAGTCAGCCGCTCCTGCTGGGATTCGGCGGCGCTATACCGGACCCAGCGTTGATCATCGAATACATTGGCGTAACTTTTCGTGGACCAGAATAAATCGTCGGTTACATTCACCTCCAAATGCCCGCTGATTTGTCCGACTTGCCGGGTGCCGCCGTCAGTCGCGTTATGCGGCATCGATTGGGTTGGATTGGCCCGAGCTTGCGCCAAGGTCAAATATCCGGGTTCTTCAGCATCCGCATCGCTCCATCGGGCAATCAAGCCGACTTTGTACTTTTCGCTTTCGGGCGTGTAGAACCATTTACCGGAGAAACCGTTTTTTTCCGAAGAGGCATGGTCGCGATAGCCGTTGGTTGCCCGGTATGACACGCTGTAGTTTTGCGAGAAACCGCCGGTTTCGTAGCCCAGACCGGTTTGAACGTCATGGGTGTCGAAACTGCCGTAACTTACCCGGCCCTTAGCGTAATTGCCGCCTTGCCGGGTGAATATGTTGGCGTTACCGGCGATAGCATGCAGGCCGTAGCGCGGGTCGTTGGTGCCGCGAACCACTTCAATCGACTCGATTTCCAACGGAAACAGCGCATCGATGAAAGGCATGTTGCCGTCGTTGGTATTGCTCGGGATGCCGTCAATCAACAGCTTAACGCCATTAATATTGCCTTCGCCATTGAAGCCGCGAAAAGAAAACTTCCCTGTCGTGGTGCCTTGGTTGAACTGGGTAATCTGCACGCCCGGCATCCGGTGGAATAAATCGTAGCTGGTCAGCACGTTTTGGTTTTCGATTTTATCGGCATTCATAATATCGACCGAACTCAGAATATCCCGGCTTTGCAATGTTCCTGAAGGCGTCGAAGGCACCGTCATCTGCCCCAATTCAAAGACGGAATTGTCAACCGGCGGTTTTTTTGCCGCTACGACAGGAGCGGCATCCGGCTTTTTAACCGATTTATTGGGCTCCAGCGTCACGGTGTTCGGTCCGGTGCGGCGAAAGCCGATGCCCGTTCCTGTCAATATCTGCTGCAAGGCCGCATCGGCGCTATAGTGTCCCTGCACGCCCGGCGAAGAAAGGCTTTTGACCATCTCCGCATTGTAGGCGAACTGGATTCCGGCCTGTTCGGCAAAGGCGCTCAGCGCGGAATAAAGCGGCTGCTTGGCTATGCTATAGTTGCGGCTCCCTGCTTTGACAGCGCCTGCCGCGGTTGACGTGCTCGCCTCATTGGCCTGAATCATCATCGGCGCGGTTAATGTAACCAAGCCTATATGCAGGACGATGCGGGCGCGTTTGCTGCCTTTCCCTGACGCTAAAGCCGGTGTTCCTGTGTTCTTCATGGTTTTTCCTCGTAGTTGTTAGGTGCTTATTTATGACTACGAATGGGACGATGAAGAACCGCATAAAAACAGCTGCGGCAAATTGTCGCAGCGTCGCCGGGCTTACCGTGCGCGCCCTAAGAAAGCGCTGATTTAACCCTTCGACAAGCTCAGGATGATCGATAAGCTTTTGATTTCGTTCGTGGTGAGCTTGCGAAATCAATTTATTCAGCGCTTCCCTAAAAACATAGCGGGATCGTAATACTGGACGGATCGATGATCAGGACTGCAAAAACACAAAAGGCCCTACCCGCCGGATCTTGATCGGCAGCGTATCCTTCAGCGTGTCCAGCCAGACATCGATGTTGTTGAGGTCGATAGCGACGTTGATTTCTTTATCGGCCAGGGTATCGCCCAGCAGGGTTACCTGCCCGCGATGGTAGCGGTTGATTTCGGCGACGACTTGCTTCAGGGTGACGAAGTTCATGATCAATCGGCCTCTGCGCCAGGCTTCGGCAGCCGATACGTCGGCCGCCAATACCCCGCTCAAACTTTGCGCATCGAAAGTCGCACGCTGGCCGGGATGCAGGGTAATGAACGTTCCTTGCTTCTTCGTCTGTTCGGTGCGAACCTTGCCCTCCAGAAGCGTCACTGCTCCTGCCGAGTCGTCATAACGGACAATAAAGCGGGTACCGAGCGCTTCGGTAACGGTGTTGCCGGCCTGCACCCGGAACGGCCGGCTGCTGTCGTGAGCCACCTCGAATTCCGCTTCCCCCCGAAACAGGACGACGCGCCTTTCGTTATCGCGCCAACTTACATCGAACGCGGTATCGGTATTCAGATGGGCGACGCTACCGTCCTCAAGACGGATCGAGGTTCGCTCGCCGATATGGGTGCTGTAATCGGCCCAGAATCCGTTCAGATAATCAGGGAACATGCCCAGAGTGGCCGTCAGCAACAGCGATGCGGCCACGGCCAGGCCCACGCTCCAGCGTAGAGAATGAGCGGTTTTAGCCGTCTTGCCCGGCTTCCTGCGCCGCTGCCTGTCGGCTATCACCGGCGCATCCATCATTCGCCAGAGATTCTCGATCTGACGGTAACTGTGGTCATGCGCCGGGCTCTGCTTGCGCCATGCTTCAAAACGGGCGCGCTCAACCGTACTGATGTCTCCCGAGGTCAAGCGGACATGCCAGGCGACGGCCTCTTGCTCCAGACGCTCGCTAGTTTTCGCTGCGGAATCATTCATCGATACGGCTCAAAAAAATGGGGGATTGTTTATCACTATAACGAATGCGCCAGCCTTGAACCACATTATTCATCTTCCCCATCGGCCACTTGACGGCAATGGTTCAGGGCTCGCACGACATGCTTTTCCACCAGGCTTTTGGAAATGCCCAATTGCCGGGCGATTTCGGCATGGCTGTAGCCTTCGATCCGGCTCAGGTAAAGCACTTCGGCGCATTGGTCCGGCAATTCCCCAAGCGCGTTTTGCACCCGCTTGAGCCGGTCGCGGTCTACGACCGTCCGATAAGGGCTCGGCGCTTTGTCGATCTCTGTTTCATTGCCGCAAAACCGGTTCAGCAATTCGGCATGTCGGCGTTGGCTGCGCAGATGATCAATCGACAGGTTTGAGGCCACCCGAAACAGCCACGCACGCACGCCGCCTTCGCTGACTACGGACGCCTGCATTTGCGGAAGGCGAAGATAAACTTCCTGGGCCAGATCCGCCGCGGCTTCCGGGCATTGCACCCGCCGGGTCAGAAACTGGTGTAGCTGCGAACTCGCGTCCAAAAAAATCCGATTGAGATCGTCCGCCGGAAATGGCGCTGATGAATCGGGGGGCAAGGTCTCCTCATAAAAATCCATATTTGCCGCGGTTTCCGTCTCTTGAGTGGAATGTTCCTGAGATTTACGATGAAGCCGGTCCTCGGCCATAGTGGATGCCGTTTTAAAGAGTAAGGCGCGCGGGTTATGCAGCGATTCGAGATTGGGGTATTGCGACGACAGGTGCAAAAACGATTCCTGCACGATGCCGGCGACATCGTGCTCCATAGGCCAGCGCCCGCTGATAAAGGCGCTGACCTCATGAGCATGTTGCAGGAAGAGCTCGTGCAGGAAGCTGTGCTTGGGTTCAGACATCGCGTTATGAGGAACTGGATCAAAATAAGAATAGAAACAGAACCTTCAAGCAATACACATGCCAGTTAATTAAACATAAATAACAACAGGTTGGGAGTCGCAGCAAAAAGAATGCGTCATATGCCGCAGTCGAATAAGGCATATGACGCAGTTCTGGATTTATGCTTGATACCGCGAAAAAGCATCCGCATAAACCTAAAGAAAATCAGTTCAGCCTTCCAAAATCCCGTTCGCCCCGAGCCTGTCGAAGGGTTCAACGCGAACTGTTTCCGTATGCTCAATAGAACACGGATGCCAAAAGCAGGCGACACGGATAGGACTGATTTACACAGATTTTTAGTTTGTTTGCGCTTTTAGATCAGTGTTCTATTGAGCATACGCTGAACAGTTACGAATTTTTTTAAGTAAGGCCATAACGACATAAAAGCTATAAGGCTTGCGAACCCGGCATCAAACAACAAGTTGTGGACATGTCCATCAATGGCAGTGGCATCCGTGATACAGCACGAGTTCTCAAGATCAACAAAAATACAGTGATTAGCACGTTAAAAAAAAGCGAGCAGCATTGTCCAAGTAAATCCCAACTTTCAGGCCTTAAATCCAAAAGGAAATCTAGCTGTGGGAGTGGAATTGGCTTGTGATGAGGCTGAAATGGATGAACAGTGGTCATTTGTAGGCAACAAGTCCAATCAGCGTTGGCTATGGTATGCCGTTGATCATGAGACGAACACAGTGCCGGCTTATGTGTTTGGCAAACGCAAGGATGTCGTGTTCAAAAAGCTGAAAGCATTACTTGAGCCCTTTGGCATCAGCCGTTATTACACCGATGATTGGGGCGCTTATGAGCGTCAACTTGAAAGTGATAAGCATGAAGTGGGTAAGCGCAATACACAAAAAATTGAACGTAAAAATTTGAATTTCAGAACCTGGATTAAACGACTCACTTACAGATTTAACCCACTACCCGCTGAGGTTCCATGATCGAAGTGAGCTAAATTTGATCCATTTTCCAAGTTCAGCTTTCTGCAAGTCGTCAACAGCCTATTTTTTAGGGTAGGGGCGACCTTGATTAGCCGAACCCGCCTCAATAGTTGCGCCTAAAATTGTGTCATTTCACGCAGTCAATGTGCCATATGCCGTATTCCGGCAATCAGTGACCAATAAGTCCCATTAAATATCAACACACTAATTATTGGCTCGGTTATTGCTGGCTTATTGAGTCTATCGAAAAGGAATGTTCCAATCCGTCAGCCAAGCTATCGCCATGACCAGCCTTACACTCACTATCAATGATTTGTTTTTAAATCATCGGCAATCGTTAATTCAAACTATCTACCGCATCGTCGGTTGCCCGCAGACAGCGGAAGATTTGGCGCACGAAGCCTACTTAAAAATGCTGCAAGCCTCAAAAAATCAGGAAATAAGCTATCCACATCCTTTTCTTTATCAAATTGCCCGCAATCTGGCGCTGGATCATCTCCGCAAGGAAAAGATACGTCAGCGTAGCGATAGTACTCCAAAAGACGGCGAAGATACCGGCAAGCTGCTGGAATCTATTCCTTCAACTGTCCCCACACCCGAGCAGCAAACCGCCGACCGGCAGAAAGTCTCACTGATGCTTGACGCGCTGAACGGCTTATCGGAACGCCGCCGTCAAATCCTGATACTGCATAAATTTCATCACTGGACATACGAACGCATTGCCCGGCATTACGGCATTTCCCGCAGTGCGGTGGAAAAAAACGTGCATGTTGCTCTTGCGCACTTACTGTCCGCACAAGAGGAATCTCCGTTTTAAAGTGTGGATTTGTGTTTTACGCACGTCTAGTAATGATAGAATTCTGCAAAATCATCTAAGTTGTACACCCTATGTTTTTACACGCCGAACCGAAATCGCCCTCCACCTTGGGTACAACGCAAGATCAGGCATTAGCTTGGTTTGCCCGTTTGCAGGACAGTAAAACCAGTCAACGCGATCGGGCTGAATTTGCCGATTGGCTGGCCGCCAGTCCGGCGCATCAAGCCGCTTACGATAAGGTCGCTCGGTTGTGGCAATCGCAGGCGCTGAATGTTGCGTTGAGTCAATACGCGGCGATTCCATTGCCGCAAAAACAGCAAAAATCACCCCCGCAACGCTGGGCCGCCGCAGCCTGCATAGTATTGGCGAGCGGCTGGCTGCTACTTGGATCGGGTTTGATAGAACGCTGGCAAGCCGATGCAGTGACCGCTACCGGCGAGCAACGCCGCATAGTGTTGGCCGACGGTTCGGCGGTCACGTTGAACACCGATACTGCGCTGGCGTTTAACACCATCGGCGAGCGGCGCGGCGTAAAAATACTCAGCGGTGAAGCCTATTTTGAAGTGCAGCCCGACAAAACCCGGCCATTTATCGTCGAGACGGAACAAGGCACGGTGCGGGTAGTCGGCACTCGTTTTAGCGTCAAAACCGGCGGCGCTACTCAGGTTGATGTCGAAAGCGGCATTGTCGTCTGCGCCGGGCTGCGGGGCGATAGTCGCCAACTCACCGCCGGACAGCATACCAGCATCGCCGGCCAAGGCGTTGCCGGAATCACTCCGGTCGACACTGGCCGGGCTTTCGCCTGGCTTAACGGCCGGTTGATCTTTCAGGATCAACCGTTGGCAGAGGTGATCGCCGAACTCGATCGCTACCACCCCGGTGCTATAGTCATCACTGACGCCAAACTCGGCCAAACCCGCGTCACCGGTAACTACAAGCTGGAAGATATCGCGGCCATTGTTCGCGCCTTGGCCGGTATTGCCGGAGCGCAAGTGATTAACCTGTCGCCGTATTTGACTGTGTTGAAAGGCTAAATTTTCATCGACACCACTGTATCGCCCAGCATATTAAACTCAGGATCGCTAGTCAGCAACACGGCTTGTTCCTTAATCGCGTTTAACTTCCTGTTTGTGCTCATCTATCAGCTCATTCGCCAAAGAAACATCCCGTTTCAAAGAACCTCGAAAATTAGCCACAGAATTGCTTGGCAATGGATACAACAGTTCCAGATGATCATCAGCATCGCTTATCTCAACAATATGACCTGATTTTATGCCGTTCCTGGACATAGATTTTTAATCCAGCGCCGCCAATGCGGCTTCAGGCGCTTTATCGAGTATCTTCAACAATGCTTTGGCTGCGCCTGTCGGGCAACGCTTGCCTTGTTCCCAATTGCGAATAGTCTCTAACGACACATCAATTCGCCGAGAAAATTCAGATTGACTCAAGCCCAAGCGCTTACGAACCCGACGCGCAAATTTTGCTGCGTCCAGCATGGCTACCGCATCATCCAACTGTTGCTGCTTGGCGATATCGCGTTCGGTTGTAGCATTCAGACGCTCTAAATCCAGCCTGCCCTCAGGCAACGAATCTCGTTTCGCCGGATCAATGCTTATGTGCACTGTTTTCATAGTTGATCACCTCTCGTTGATTAGCCTTGCGTGCTGAAATGATGCGGATTGCACTGCCCCGGAATGTGTAGACAACAAAAAACACTCGCCGGTCGATTGCTCCCAATAGTTGATAACGCTCTTCGCCATAATCCCAACGCATATCTTTTTTAACAAGCCGGTCTGGATCCAGAAATGCATGCACCACATAAGCAAAATCAAACCCACGCTGAGTAAAACAGGCATTACTTTTATTTTCGTCCCATTCAAAATTCATGGACGGAGTATGGCTCATTGAACTATGTCTGTCAAACGAATCGTCTATCGATCAAAGGCTTATTGAAAATAAGCATAGCGATACACTAAATCCACGAAAAAAAATTTCCCCGCAAGTGTGTGTTAACTATGCTGATACGTCTCGTTACTTGTGCGCGTACAAACGCGCTGACTACGACACTACAAATAAGGAGAATTCATGCTTCGGTTTCACCCTAACGCGCCCTGCACATTGCGCAAACTGACTATCGCCATTGCCTTGGCATTGCCCGCATTCGGTTCGCCGCTATCGGTTATGGCTGCCGATACTGCGGCGCAAAATGCCGCAAATCCGCAAAGTGCGGCGCTTAGCTTTAATATTCCAGCCCAACCCTTGGCGGACGCTCTCAACGCCTTCATCGCCGCCAGCGACTGGCAAGTCGGTTTTCCTGCCGGTATGGCGAACGATGTACGCTCCAGCGCCGTCAACGGCAACTACACCCCGCAGCAGGCTTTGCAGCAGTTACTGGTAGGGAGCGGGCTAAATTATCGATTAACCGGAACCAATACCGTGACGCTTGAAAAAGCGCCGGTTTCTAGAGCAGCAGGCTCTACAACCTTGTCCGGGGTAACGGTTAAAGGACAACGGCAGTATGACCCTAACGATCCTTACAATACCGATTATGCGGTACCGAATGCCAACAGCGCGACCAAGACCG
>NZ_JAZGVT010000074.1:0-80402 GCF_036440755.1 Methylobacter sp. Wu8
CTGCCCCATTACATGATTCCGGCCACCCTGACCGCGATTGAGCGTATTCCGCTAACCGTTAACGGCAAGGTGGACAGGGAGGCGCTATTGCAATTAGTCGGCGAAGCGCAGGTCGAGGTTATAAAAACACCGCCATCCACCTCGATGGAAGTGCTTATCGCGCCGATTTGGAGTGAATTGCTGGGCCAGGACGTTTGCCGCGAAGATAATTTCTTTGGCCTGGGCGGCAACAGCCTGCTGGCCGTCGCGATGGCGCATCGCCTGTCCAAGGCCTTGGCGGTCAGCATTCCTGCGCGTTATCTGTATACCGCGCCCACACTGGCCGCATTTGCCGCCCGTGTCGATGATACCCGGATTCAATATCAAAATCTTACCAAATCACCCGAAGCCAGCGACATAGCCACCGAAGGCGAGCTTGAATTCTGGGTGGCCGAGCAGGCAGGGATTAATACCACCCCCTTCATAATGCCTTTGATCCGCAAGGTGCAGGGTAATATTCCCGGACTGGAAAAATGGAACCGGGCATGGGCCAAGTTAACGGAACGACACGAATCATTGCGGACACAATTTGTCGAAGACGATCAAGGAACTTTACGCCGTGTCGTGACCCGGATAGCCCAGCCGGGACTTGAAGAAATAACAGTCAGCGACCTGGCAAGCGCCAATACGCTTATCCGCGAGCGTCAAAGCCGGCCTATTCCGCTCAATGTCGCGCCGCTTTGGCAAGGCGGCTTGGTGCATGTCGGACAAACAAACGAAACGCTGTTTTGGCTTGCGATGCATCATGCCGTTGGCGATGGAGTTTCCTTTAATATTTTACTGGATGAGCTGGCCCTGTTATTACAGGATAAAGAGCTGCCCCCGCTCGTGGGAAGCTATGCGCATTCCGCTGCCAGAGCCTTATCCTATCTGGCCGGTGATGAGTTTAAGCATGATTTTTCGTATTGGCGCAATAGTCTGGCGGCCTTGCCGGAAACGGCCTTTGAAGACTGGTCATTGGATATGCCCCGGTTGCAGACCGGCAAGCCCGGCTACCATCGGCTGCAAATATGCCTGCCGGCCGATATTACGTTAGGATTAAAGGCCATTGCCCAGCGCTACGACAGCAGCATGCATGCGCTGATGCTGACCCTTCTTGCGCTGGAAACCCGCCGACGTTCGCAACGGCGGCAATTTTTGATCGGCACGCCCGCCGACATGCGCGAAACCACCGAAGAAGCCGGCATCATCGGCTATTATGTCAACATGTTGCCGTTGATCATGGACGGCGATGCCGGCGATAGCTTTGAGACCCAATTAACCGGCACCCAACAGGTGTTGGCCGCCGCCTTGCACCACGGACGCGTGCCGTTTGCGCGCATTTATAACGACTTCCGCCAACAACGTCCCGGTTACCGCCATCCGTCCCGCTATCCGCTGTTTGACTTTGCGGTCAATGAAAACCCTCAAGCCCGGATAGATAAAGCCGATATAGGCTTCCGGTCTTTGGCGCGTTTTAGTGAGGCTATTGAATACGAATTGGTCGATGTCTCCCCGGGCCAGGATATGGTGTTCATCCATGAAATCCTGCCCGGCGGCGAACTCATGCTACAGCTGCAAGTAAACTCCGCTGTTTACTTGTTGGAGACCGCTACCGCCTGGTTCAACTCGTTGCGCTGGTGGGTTGAGTGGTTGTGTGCGGACAAAGGCCATGCCCGGATGCCTCTGCCTAAACTGTTGCCGCAAGAATCGAAACTTCTGGCGCAAAATGGATACGGCCGCACCGTTCACCGCCCCAACCAACGTTTTCATGAATTATTTGAATCGGTTATCGACAGCATGGGGGCCGACAGTTCAAAACGCCTGGCCGTCATGACGCCTGAAAGCCGATTTTCCTATTTATCGGTTGAGGAACAGGCCAATCGCTTGGCTAATGCGTTGATTCAATCGGGCATTAAACCCGGCGCGGTCATAGGCGTGCTGACCGGCCGTTCGCCGCAGTTGCCGTCGACAATTTTAGGCATTTGGAAAGCCGGGGCGATTTATCTTCCCTTGTCGATTGATCTGCCCGTTGAACGGCTGTGCCATATGGTGAACGATGCGGCAGTCCGGCAACTGATTGTTTTAGATGGGCTGGACATACCTCAAGCCATCGCCCAAGTTACCCCAACGCACTTACGGCCAGAACAGCTGGCAGATTTTCATAGCCATCGTCCCTCCATTTCAGGGGACGCCGGGGATACGGCCTATATCATCTACACTTCCGGCTCTACCGGATTGCCCAAGGGGGCGTTAATCGCTCACAAGAGCTATGTAAACATGGCGCTTGGCTGCGGGGAAATTCTGGGCATTAACTCAGACGATCGTTGCCTGATGTTCTATTCGCCGTCTTTCGATGTTTCCTTGTCGGATATTGGCGTACCCTTGCTTTTTGGCGCGACGGTTTGCCCTGTCCATGACGACTTGATTGATTCTCCCAATCAATTCATGAAGTTTTTAAACGACACCCAAATCACCGTTGCCGACATCAGCCCTACCTATTTAAGGCTGTTTGACAGTGCCGATTTCCAATATCTCAGGATTTTAGTCACGGGCGGTGAAGCGCCATTTCCTGACGACATTGTTAAATACTCAAAACAAATCAGCTACTTCAATGCTTATGGACCTACGGAAAACACGGTAACCTGTGCGTTGGGCCAACTGACCATAAACCACACCCGCACGCCATCGTGCGGCTTGCCTTTGCCCAACACCAGCATCCACATCTGCGATGCCAATGGCAACCTTCTGCCTCCGGGTGAAATAGGAGAGCTATGGCTAGGCGGCATGGGGCTGGCAAACGGCTATTTAGGACGGGAAGACCTGACTCTCGCCAGTTTTGTCGAGACACCTGAAGGACGCCGGTACCGATCCGGCGACATCGGCCGCTGGTTGACCAGACTGCCCAATAGTCCGGGCGCCGTCGATGAAGTGCAGTTCATGGGGCGCATGGACAGCCAGATTAAAATGAATGGCATCAGGATAGAGTTGGGGGAAATCGAACATATCGTCAACGGCCACCCTTCCGTATTTCAGGCTACGGTACTGGCCGATGAAATTGCGGACAAAAAACAGCGCCTGTCCGCTTTCATCCATCTTCGCAATAATCGGGCCTGCCCTTCCGATATCGAATGGCGGGACTATCTGTCCGCCCATTTACCGGCCGCCACGATTCCAACGTCTTTCATTATCGTCGATTCCATTCCGGTCAACAGTTCCGGCAAGGTCGATGTCGCCAGTCTGCGCGGTCTTGCCCATGCACAGCAAAACCATACTGTTTCGGAGAATCCGCCGCAAACGCCAATGGAAAAACGCGTGGCGGCGATATGGTGCGAACTTTTAAAGCTGGAAACAGTCCGTAAAGACGATAACTTTTTTGCGCTGGGCGGCCACAGTCTGGTGGCCATAGCCGCGGCTCATCGGCTTGAGCGCGACCTTAACCGTCCGGTTGCGGCCAGGGAATTATTCGCCTTTCCAATCCTGAGTGATTTTTCCCGCCGTATTGACGTGGAAGATCAAGCGCCTGCCGCTGATTTTACACCGACAGACAGGGCGACAACCGGCCAGTTGGAGTTTTGGGTGGCTGAAAAAATCGGCAAGGCGAACCGTGGCCTCAATCTGACATTCTCCGTCGCAGAGCAAGACCGTAAAGTGGCCGCCGAACAATGGCGACAGGCCTGGGGCGAACTGGTCGGCCGCCATCCTGCCTTGCGCACTTATTTTAAAGAGGATGCCGACGGCCAATTGCTACGGCAAATTTTGCCGGCGCTGGACATGGAACTGGAACGCCAATGCCTGCCCGACTTATCGGCCGCGCGTATCCATATTGCTAACCTGCAAGCCATGACCATCCCAATGTCCTCGGCCCCTTTATGGCGCGCCGGCCTGGTCTTTGTTGAAGATACCCGGCAAGAGGTTTTTTGGCTGGCCCTGCACCATGCCGTTGGCGACGGCCTATCCATCGGCATTTTGCTCGACGAATTGTCCCAGCTGTTGGCGGGGGAGAAATTACCGGCCCTGTCGGGCGACTATAATCATTTTGCCGGTCGCGAGCTGGCCTATCTTAAAGACCGGGCCGCCGCCGATGCGGAGTATTGGAGCGAAACCCTGGACGGCCTTGGCAACGGCGATGAAAACACGCCGCAGCCCTTCGACGAGTGGCCCCTGGATTTTAGCCGTCCAATTAACAGCGGCGACGGAAAAAACAAGGGCGGCCATTTCTTCCGCATCGCCCTTGAAGCCGCCACGGCCCAAAAACTTAAGGCTTTTGCCAGCCGACATGGGGCCAGCCTCCATGCGCTAATGATGGCGCTGGTGGCAATGGAAACATCCAGACGTACCGGGCGTCCGAATTTCGTCATGGGGACCGTAGGTTCAACCCGCGAATTGGCGGAAGACTCGGCCGTGGTCAATTATTTTCTCAATATGCTGCCGATAGCCTGCCGGATTAACCGAAACGATTCGGTAGAACAGTCGATGGCCGCCATGCAGCTTGGCATCAGCCGGGCCTTGCAGCATGAACGTTATCCGTTTGCCCAAATCTGCCAGGATTTTCGCAATCGCCATGCGGCATCAAACCACCCTACCCGCTTTCCGCTATTTGATCTGGCCGTTACGGAAAATCCGGGTTTAGGTTCGGTCTCCGAAAGACATATCAAGCTTGTGCCTGTCAATGACAGCGCGACCAAGGAGATGCGCTACGATCTCCGGCCTAACCCGCCGCCACAAGACATGGTGTTGATTCATGAAGCCCTTGCCGATGACGGACTTGGGTTGTATTGGTACGTTGATGCGAACCTTTACGAAAAAGATACCGCGTTGGCCTGGGTTAATGCTTTGCTGGAGTGGATGCGCTTTATCGTATCCCCGGAACGCCAAGCGCAAACAGCTTTGCCGTTGCTGACCGCAGCTGAAGAAAAGCTATTGGATAGTTGGCAATACGGCCCGTCTTTGCCCAAGCCCACCGGCTATTTACAAGACCAATTTATGCGGATAGCCGGGCAAGAACCGCATAGCCCTGCTTTGCTGTTAGATCAAGAAACTCAAAGTTATGGGCAAATAGACAAGCAAAGCAACGGTCTGGCGCAGGTTTTGCGAAGGCACGGCATTGGCCCGGGCGTTGCGGTGGGGGTACTGACCGAGCGATCAACAGCCTTGCCTGCGACTGTTTTGGCGATCTGGAAGGCCGGAGGCTGTTACCTGCCTTTGTCTGCCGAATTGCCCGGAGAACGGCTAAAATTTATCGCCGAAGATGCGGACATCAACTTGTTAGTGGCGCTGGACGGACTGGCGATACCCTCCGAACTGGCATCCTATGCGTTCCTGCGCCCGGAAACGCCGGCCTACGAATCGACCGCTCCAATCAACCACGGCTGCCGGGATACTGACCCGGCGTATATCATTTATACTTCCGGCTCCACCGGGGAGCCCAAGGGCGTGGTCATAACCTTCGAAGGCTACGCCAATTTTTGCCTGGGCATGAAACTGGCGCTGAGCATTTCCCCTGACGACAAACTATTGCAAATTTCTTCGCCCTCGTTTGACGCCTGGCTTCACGAACTGGGGCTGGCATGGTTTCATGGCGGCGCCTTAGCGCCCGTAGTCCGCAGAGAATTGGACGACATTCCAGGGATGCTTTTAAAAATGCAAGGCCTGGGCATTACCATAGCAACCCTGTCGCCATCGTACCTGGGATTATTCGGCAATGCCGAATTCCCCGGTTTGCGGATGTTGCTGACGATGGGCGAGCCGCCGGTGAAGGCCAATGCCCTGCACTACGCCGAGCGCCTGACTTACATTAACGGTTACGGCCCGTCGGAAAACAGCGTGGGTTCTTGTATTGGTCAGATCACTCCCCAATCCACGCGCATGACTGCGGGACGCCCATTAGCCAATACTTCCGCCCATATCCTGAACAAGGACCGGCAGCCGGTGCCGCCGGGATCGGCCGGCACCCTCTGGCTGGGTGGCCGCGGCCTTTCGCCCGGTTATTTGAACCGCCCGGAACTGACGGCTGAAAGCTTTGTCGAAACCCCGGAAGGGCGCTTTTATAACTCCGGCGATTTGGCGCGCTGGACGCAGCAGGGCGAAATTGAAATCCTCGGGCGGATAGACAACCAGGTAAAACTTCGCGGTCAACGTATCGAACTGGAAGAAATAGAACACCAAATCGGCCTGCATCCTGACGTATTGCAGGCCGCCGTGGTTATTCATGGTATGGCGGACGGGACACCGGGTTTGTACGGTTTTGTCTGTCTGCACCCGGAAGCGTCCGCAATCGGTAACGGCGAATGGCGTTCATTTTTGGCGAAGAAAGTACCCGATTATATGATCCCCTCGGCGATAAAGGCGGTGCCGGGCATTCCAGTATCGCTGGCCGGTAAAGTCGATCGTAAAAGACTGATTGCCGACTATCTTGATCAAGACATCGACATGATCGCGTCAAACGATTCCGATGTCGGCAGGCTAACGCCCCCTGGCAACCGGGTCGAAAAACTGATTGCCGAAGCATGGTCGGAAATTTTTCCAGGACGCACCATCTACAGCGAGGACAATTTCTTTGAACTCGGTGGCCACAGCCTTGCGGCCATTAGTGTCGTGAACCGTCTTCGGCTGGAATTTACCTGCACCATCAATAATCTTTACGAACACCCGGTACTGGCCGATTTTGCCAAAACTTGCCAACCCAGGCGCGAACATATTCGCGATCTATTGGCTAAAGTTAAAGTAGATTGGCAAGCCTATTCGGACCACTTAGAGGCCAACCCCAATCAGCGCATTGACGGGCTTAAGGCTGCACAAGAACAGTATTGCGCCCGTAACAAAAAATACAGCGACATCGACCTCGGCCCTCGTAAAGATTATGAAAATATCTTGCTGACAGGGGCAACCGGCTATGTCGGCTGCTATTTGCTTCGGGAAATGCTAAAGGAAGGTAAGCGAAAGATCACAGCCTTGGTCAGAGGGACCGATCATGCGGCCAGCCGGGACAGGCTGCATCAGGTATTGGCGCATTATTTCGGCCCTAAAACGGGAGAGGAACTGGCTTATCATCCCCGATTGCAGGTATTGTCCAGTGACTTGAGCCGGCCAAGCTTGGGCCTGAGTCAAGATCAATGGACATGGCTGGCTACCCGGACCCAGGCTATTTTCCATTGTGCGGCCAATGTAAAACATTATGGCCACTACCAGGAGTTTCATCGGGATAACATTAACTCGGTGCAGAATTTGCTGGAACTGGCCGCATACAATTTGGACGCTCCCATGGACTTCCATCTGATTTCCACTACCTCGGTCGTCGGCAAGCCCCCGGAAAGCGGGTTCAAGTTGTTCACCGAATATGACTTGCCCAACCCGGACTTAAGCGACAACTACTATATACGGACCAAACAGGAAGCCGAGCGACTGGTGTTGGATGCACGGGTCAAGCTGAGCAACGCCAGCATCTACCGTGTCGGCAATGTAGTGTTTGCGACCGATGACAGTAACTTGCAGATCAATCTCAAAGACAATGCTTTTTTTCGCTTAGTCGCTGCATTGATTGAATTAGGCGCGGTTCCGAAAAAAGTTGAGGCCTTATTCTGCCATGTCGATTTAGTCGCCAGGGCGGTAATGCTGCTTGCGGAAACGCAGGCTTTGTCCAACGAAACGCATCATATCGAACATTCCCAGGAAACGTCCTTGGCGGAATTCATTAGCACCGCATTTCCATTAGTTACCTGCGATTTCGGCATGTTTATCGATCATTTGCTCAAGGCCTTGGACAAACCCGAACAGCAACAGGCTTTTTACGAAGTGCTGGACGGCTTTAACCTGTATGGGGGACAAGCTCCCCAAGTCAAAGCCCAGCATATTGAATTGACCAGTGGCCGCACCAACGAACTGCTTAAACGCTTAGGGTTGGCGTGGACCGATACTTCATCTGACGGCCAGCTGCGGTTCCTGCGGGAAGCTGCTTTACATTTTAAAAATTAAGGAGATAGCATGTTGAAGCACGTTCGCAATTTGGGGTTGCGTATTGGCGAGTTCGACTCACCAAATTTTGATACAAAGGAAATAGCGGCTTCGCTCGATATTCTGCACAAATATTTTGGTACAGATAGCTCTTCTATTCGTCCCCATCCTAACGAAGACATTATTCGCGATGAAATCCGCTCAATTGCTCCAAAGATCGCGACGCTGGCTGACACACTGATTGAAACCTTGGAAAGTTCCCACAGCGGCATATTTATTCCAAAATTTAAATTGGATACTTTTGATGTTGAAACGCGTAAATTTGTGTTGTACGCATTGACGCTATGCATGGGGCACCCTTCCGCTACCGATCAGGTCGATAATCGTATAATTTGGGATATAAAAGCACGAGACGAGCTTTTGCAACCGAACCATATACCCACTTACTCAGAACACGCAAATGAAGCCGAATTACATACTGACACCCAATATCACCCCGAGCCTGAACGCTATTTAATCCTGTACTTTATCAGGCAAGCTAACTGTGGCGGCGGGGCTTCGATATTGCGTGATTTCAATTCCATTAAACAAAATATGCGCCAAAGCGCTGAGGGAGCCTGGGCGGTTGATTATCTGGAGAAAACCAACTTACCCTTCCAAGTCCCTACCAGCTTTACATCCAACCGGCGCTCGGATAGCGTGGAAGTCACTATCGCCCCAATTTTCGGTACATTTCCGAGTATCCGTTACCGGCGCGATACTCTAAAAAGAGGGCTTCAGGCACGAACGGAATACGATACATCCGAGACACGCTATGCTGTCAATCTCTTAGAAAGAGAACTTCAAAATACAGAGTTGCTGGTCAAAAATACTTGTCATTCAGATGGTTTTTTAATGCTTAACAATCATGAAGCGCTACACGGCAGAGAATTGTTTACAGATCGAGATCGCTATGCTGTCAGAATACGCATTTCGAACAAAAATATTAATGCCGGAGTTGCTTAATGAATTTTCAATTTTTCACTTTTCTTAATAATGAAACGGGGGAAGTCAATTTCAAACTGATTTTAATGACCGCCACATCGGGGCTATCCAATACTTTGAATTTAGCGCTGATTAACGCATCCGTAGCATCGATGAAAGAGGGTGGCCCTTTTTGGCAACATTTTGTGATTTTCGGCATCAGTCTGACACTGTTCGTGTATTCCCTTCGATACATCCTCTACGAATCCAGCCGCATCGCTGAAAAAGCTGTCTGTAACATTCGCGCCCGGTTAGGAGATAAAATCCGCCGGTGTGATTTACAGTCGCTAGAAAAAATCGGTGAATCGGACATTCTAGCCCGTATCAGCCGGGATACAGGCATGATCAGCCAGACGACAAGACCGCTTTTTGCCGCTACCCAAGCCGCATTCATGGTTATATTTACCTTGTTGTACATTGCCGTAGAATCGCCGATTGCTGTTGTGCTATGCGGAATTATGATTCTATGTGGCGCTATTTTTTATATGAAGGATCGAGATGCCTATGAAAAAGGCCTGTCGGATTCATCGGACTCGGAAGATGAATTAGCCAAATCATTGACTGGTTTATTGAGAGGATTCAAGGAAATTAGAATCAATCAGAAAAAAAGCGATGCTGTATTTGCCGATTTTTGTGATATCGCATCAACCGTAAGCATCGTCCGCACTAAAGTTATGCAGTTGTATGCTGATACAGTGGTATTCATAGAAATGTTCTTCGTCATCCTTCTTGGCGGCGTTGTGTTTATACTCCCGGTCATTTCCAATGAGTTTGCAGGAACAGTCACTCAGATCGTAGCGGCGATTCTGTTTTTTTTTGGTCCGCTAGCAACTGTTATCATGATGTATCCTGTCTATACGCAGGCTAACATGACAGTGGACAATCTCTATCGTCTGGAAAGGGATTTGGACAGAGATCAAAAAGTCAAAAATGATACACATAGCATTGTTCAACAGGAATTCAACGATTTTAAAACCATACGTTTTGATCAAGTCGGTTTTATCTATGCCGATCCCGATGGCTTACCCAGTTTTCAAATCGGCCCCATTACGACGACTGTAAACCGGGGGGAAATATTGTTTCTGATTGGCGGCAATGGGAGTGGTAAAACCAGTTTTATGAAACTTTTCACGTTACTCTATTTACCCACCTCCGGTACTATTTTTGTCGATGACCAGCCAATTGACGATGGCAATATCATTTCATACCGAAACCTTTTTTCAGCCATTTTTTCCGATTTTTATTTATTCGATAAACTATACGGTGTCGGTGATGTTCCGCCGGAACGTGTGCAAGAACTCTTAAAACTGATGGGCATTGCCCATAAAACCGGAATTAAAAACGGCTGCTTTACCAATACCAACTTATCAACCGGCCAACGCAAACGCTTGGCGCTGGTAATGGCTTATCTTGAAGACAAGCCTGTATATATCTTTGATGAAGTGGCGGCTGACCAAGATCCACAATTTCGCAGCTATTTCTACGAAACATTATTACCCGAACTCAAGGCGGCTGGCAAAACGATATTAGTTGTCTCTCACGACGACCGATATTTCCATGTAGCGGATCGGATTCTGCAAATGGATTACGGTCAGTTATTTGCCTACATGGATAAATGACATGACATCATTCAAAACTTCACGCACAAAAAAGAGTAAGCCGCTATGAGAAGTATCATAAACTGGTTTCAGAATCGTTACCGTGCCCTTGGGAACCTGATAAGCCGCCAAGCTCCGTATATCGTCATTTTCATAGTCCTATTAAGTTTCGGTGCTGTGCTGTGTTTTGACAGGATCGTTATATCAGTCCACTCCGGGGAATTGGGGGTGCTCTGGCGGCGCTTAGGAGGGGGGACTGTGTTAGATACCGTCTACCATGAAGGACTTCATGTCATTCTTCCTATCAACAAAATGTATGTTTATAATGTCCGTAAACAGCAGTACACCGATTCCATAGAGACTTTAACCACTGATGGCTTATCTGTCCATGTCCAGTTTCAAGTCCGTTATTTCATCGCCCCTGACATGCTTCCCCTGCTCCATCAACGTATCGGCCCGGATTATGTCGATGTCATGATTCGTCCGGAAGTTCGAGCGGCAATCCGCACGGTCTTTGGTCAATATAAACCCGAAGAGATTTACAATAACCAGAAATCCAATCAAGAACGCATCAGCGAATTATCCAGAATACGCCTGGAAGCGGGTTATGTTTCATTGGACGATGTATTGATTGTGAGTATCACCTTGCCCGATAAAATATCGCAAGCCATTGAAAACAAAATGACATACCAACAAATTGACGGCGAATACGCTTACAGGTTATCAATAGCCCAAAAGGAAGCCAGTCGCAGAAAAATTGAAGCCGATAGTCTCGCTCTGTACAACACTACCTTAAAGTCCAGTCTAAGCCCTGATGTGCTTCGCTGGCGAGGCATAGCCGCAACTGAAGAGTTGGCAAAATCGAACAATGCCAAGACCATTGTAATTGGTTCAGGCGCTTCAGGATTGCCGATTATTCTGGGTAAAGAATAGAATTATGGACCGTCTTATTCGAGTGTTGTTTATTTTTGCCTTGATGACGTTTGTTTTTATTCAGCAAGGAAGATCGCTGGACAAATATGCTTTAAAACGGCAACAACATACCGAAAATTCACTCGCGCCCTTGACAGTCGGCGTCAGCTGGCCGTTCAATAAGGCGCAAGACGGCTTTGCTCAGGGCCTGGAGCTTGCCAAAGAAGAGATTGAGTCAAACGGGGGGCCACGAATTAAACTCATTATTAGAGATGACCATAATGATTGGGAAACATCACGGAAGATTGCCCTTGAATTCGTAAGCAACCCGGACATGACGGCGGTAATTGGCTATCGTGATGACAGCATTGCCATTCGGGTGTCGGGTATTTATGAACAGGCGGAGCTTTTGCACATGATTGTAGGCGCCACAACTGCCAGCCTCACAGAGCATGATTTCGTTTATATCGTAAGAACCATCAACCCCATAGAAGACGATGTGGTCCCGCTGGTAAGGGCCGCGCCCAAATCAAATAATGGCGAGTTAAAATATGCAATGGTTTGGGAGGCGCAGGAACGCTCCAGTGAATTAGCCTATCAATATCAAATCGCTCAAAATAAAAATAATGGCGAATTGATTTATCAGAAACAATATGATCCCGAAACGATGGATATCCGGCATATAGTCAATGAACTGCGTGGCGCGGCCCCCGACGTTATTTATTTTTCTGGCTCTCCTGAAACTACCGGGGAATTTGTCCGCACTACACGAAACTTGGGAATTGACATCCCCATTACCTTGATCAGCAAAGGCATGAGTGAGTTGGAGAAAATTGCCGGTAAAAATGCAATGCGTAACATAATCTATTTGGATTTTTATGACAAAGATGCAAAAAATAAAGAGAATGTCTATTTCGTAGAAAAATTTTTGGCCCGTTTTGGCAAGTACCCTGACACATGGGCCGCACAAGGATATGATGCACTCAATATACTTGCCGGCGCCTCGCGTCTAAGCCATTCCAACTTTGCGCTTGATTTAGCCTCTGCAATAAAATTTTCCCATCCTTGGCATGGAGCCAATGGAATCTATCGTTTTGATCGAAAAGGCGAGTTAAGGTCTAAACCGGTTTTTGTACGTGTGCTAAATAGCAACGGTGAGCAAGAGGGGGATCTCAGGTAATGGATAGTTTGGCTTGTCAGCGAGATTGTGTGGTCAGTTGCCCCCACAAAAATATTTGATGCACTCGATTCCGGCGTTATGTGCCAAAATCTCTTCCTAAAAAAACAAGTACAATACTGGTAAAAATCTAGCGCATGTAGCGGCGTCTGGCTACGTCACTGCGATTCGTCTTAAATCGCATTCTTATCCAATGCCTTCAAATGTTTTAATTTTTCCTTAATCTTGATTTCCAGGCCTCTATCCACCGGTTGGTAATAGTGCCTCCCTGCCAACTCATCGGGAAAATAATTCTCCCCGGCTGCATAAGCTTCCGGTTCGTTATGGGCATAACGGTATTCCTTGCCGTAATCCAGCGATTTCATCAGTTTGGTCGGCGCATTTCTTAAATGAACCGGCACACCCAGGCTGCCGCTTTGTCTGGCATCCGCCATCGCCGCGTTGTAAGCCATATAAACCGCATTACTTTTCGGTGCGCAGGCCAAATAAACAACGGCTTGCGCCAAGGCTAACTCGCCTTCCGGGCTGCCTAATCGCTCCTGGGCTTCCCAGGCGTTGATGCAAATCTGCAAGGCCCTTGGATCGGCATTGCCAATATCTTCGGAGGCCATCCTGACGATACGCCGGGCCAGATAGGATAAGTCACAACCGCCATCCATCATCCTGCACAACCAGTACAGCGAGGCATCGGGTGAACTGCCGCGCACGGATTTATGCAACGCCGAGATTTGGTTATAAAATTCTTCGCCCTGGTTATCGAAACGTCGCACGCCGCCCGACAACACTTCTTTGGCAATCACTTCATTAACCACCTGCCCTCCTTTTGCGGAGGCAAGCTCCACGGCGATTTCAAGCAAGTTGAGCAGTCTTCGGGCGTCACCGTCGGCAGCCTGAGCGAACTGCTGTTTGATGTCAACGTCCATTTCGATCGCCAAGCCGCCCAAGCCTCGGACTTTATCAGTCAGCGATTTATCGATCACGGCCAATAAATCATCAGCCGTTAAAGCGTTAAGCACGTAGACCCGCGCCCGCGACAATAACGCATTGTTCAGCGCAAAAGATGGGTTTTCAGTCGTCGCACCGACAAAATAAACCGTGCCGTCTTCTACGTGCGGCAGGAAAGCATCCTGTTGCGATTTGTTAAAACGATGCACCTCATCGACGAATAAAATAGTGCGGCGATGTTGTTCCAGTTGGATTTTTTTTGCTTCCGCAACCGCCGCCCGTATTTCCTTAACGCCGGATAACACTGCCGAAATCGGCATAAACTCGGCATCGGAATGATGGGCGATGATGCGCGCCAGCGTGGTTTTTCCGGTTCCCGGCGGCCCCCAGAAAATCATCGAGTGTAAGCGACCCGTGGCAATAGCCTCGTAGAGCGGCTTGCCCGGCTTCAGGATATGTTGTTGACCGACATAATCGGCTAACTCTGTTGGCCGCATCCGGTCGGCCAAGGGCGTGGTTAAGTCATCAAATAGCATAAGAGCTGGCTAAAGGCAAAAGACGAAAGGCTAACGGTACATACAGCTTGCGCCTTTTGCCTATATCAATCCGAGAAAACATCGACACCCTTGGGCGCATTAAACTCAAACAAAGTCTGTTTTAACGGTGGATTCAAAATAACATTGGAAAAATAAATACGCGTGAGCTGACCGAAATTGTCACTCAACTCCATGCCGCCCAGTGAATCGTTATTCAAGCCGATCAACACATATTTAAAACTGCTTTCCTGGTTTTTGGGTAATAACTTTACCCACATCAAGTCGCCGTCAACCCCCTGGTGTTCCATCGTGAAGTTATCATCCAGCAATATTTCGCCGCTTAGCAGCAATGCCGGCGTCGACCCCACCGATTCGTCCAGTTTTTTAACGGTGACTTGTTCCAGGTCGGTATCGTAAAACCAGACTTTACCCGACGTAGAGACAATCTGTTGTTGAAAGGGTTTTAAATAATCCCAGCGAAATTTACCCGGCCGTTGCAGATAAAAAACGCCGTAACTGGTTTGGGTAGGATTGCCCGCTTCATTAATCAATACCTGTTTAAAATCGGCAGTCAGCGATTTTGTATTCTTTAAAAACGCCTTCAACTGCCTGACCGGTTTGTCTTCCGCATGGCCCGGAGCATTAAACAGCATCATGGCGATCAAACCGGCGAAAATTGTAATTTTACTCATAAATACCAATACCTTTGTTTAGTTATCCGGTAACAAATTATTAATCATCGTTTCAATTTGATTAACAGGTGAATCGACGCACGGTGAAGATTCTTCCGGCGCTGAACCGGCAATGAAGGGATATTCCTTCGCTCCAAAGCAATTTTCATTCGCCAGTAAGCCGTTGGCCGGATCAACCCAAGCCATCTTGATATTATCGGGAGGAATCAGGGTCACCGGCTGGGTTGAAACCTGCTTCATTAATGAAGTCCAGACTTGCAAAGCGCCGCTTGCTCCCGTCAATCCGGCCGGCTTGTTGTCGTCCCGGCCAATCCAGACTACGGCCAAATAATCTCCGGTGTAACCGGCAAACCAGCTGTCTTTTGAATCATTGGTCGTGCCGGTTTTGCCGACCAAGCCATAATTTTCCGGAAACGATGAATATGCTGAACGTCCGGTACCTTCATGCATGACTTCCTGCAATATGGTGTTAACGATATAGGTGACCGATGGATCGAGCACCTGTCTCACCGTAAATGGATAACTTTGCAGGCGTGTGCCGTCGGCCGCGACGACCGCACGAATACCTTTTAACGGCGTTGCAAAACCGTCACCGGCCAGCGTTTGGTAAATCTGGGTGACTTCCATCGGCGTTAAGTGCGCGGCTCCCAGCAGAAGCGATGGAAACAGGTCAACCGGCCGGGTAATGCCCATGCTTCTTAATGTTTTGGCGACCCTGGCCACTCCTATATCCATCCCTATCCGAACGGTAGCCAGATTGTAAGAGTGCGCCAACGCCGTATGAAAACCTACCGTGCCATGCTCTTGGTGATCGTAGTTGCTGGGGCTCCAATCGTTGCCCCCCGCTCCCTTAACCACAATCGCCGTATCGCTGACCGGCGTGGTAATGGTGTACTTGTCAGGATATTCCAACGCGGTCAAATACACGACCGGCTTAATTAATGAGCCGATCGGCCTGACCGCATCCATAGCGCGATTAAATCCGGCACCGGATTGCTCACGACCACTCATCAACGCGGCTATTTCACCGCTGTCCCTACGCGTCACTACCGCGGCGGCTTCAAGTTCGTTCGCTTTAGGCAGCTTTTCCAGCTGATTCAGCTTTTTAGTCGCCGTTTCCTCCAGCGCATCCTGAACCCGCGTATCCAGCGTGGTAAAAATTCTCAGCCCTTCGGAAGTTAAATCTTCCTCCTTATAATCCTGTCTTAATTGCCGCTTGACCAAATCAAGAAAACCCGGATAGCGGTTGGTTGACCGGTGGGTATTGGCAATTACGTTTAAAGGCTTTGCTCTTGCCTCGTCCGCCTGTTTTTTAGTGATATAGCCTTCCGCTTCCATCTCTTCCAGCACCAGATTGCGCCGCTGCATGGATCGATCGGCATAACGCCGTGGATCATACTCGGAGGGTCCGCGAACCAACGCAATCAACGAGGCTATATGTTCCAACGGCAAGTCCTTTAAAGAGCTGCCGAAATAGAATTCGCTGGCCAGGCCAAAGCCATGTACAGCGCTGGCGCCATCCTGGCCCAGATAGATTTCATTCAAATAGGCTTCCAGAATCTCGTCTTTGCTGTAGCGATATTCCAGAATCAGCGCCATCAAGGCTTCTTTTACTTTACGCGACAAGCTGCGTTCAGAGGTCAAATAAAAGTTCTTAACCAGCTGTTGCGTGATCGTGCTGCCGCCTTGCACCATATGCCCGGCCAGCACATTCATCCACATTGCCCTGGCAATGCCTTTAAATGAAATGCCGATGTGCTGATAAAAGTCCCGGTCTTCTGAAGCCAACAAGCCCTTAATCAGTGCATCCGGCGCTTCTTCCAGCTTAATTAAAATCCGGTCTTCCTTTATGGTGGGGTATAAGCTGCCGATTTGCACCGGATCCAGGCGCACAATGGCAAGGTCTTTGGTTTGCGACGCATCAACGATATTGGCAATGCCTGATACGGTAAAATTCACCCTGATAACACTGCTGGGTTGGGTTTGATCCCAAAAGGTAAACGCCCTGGTTTTTACGCTGATTTGCGAGCCGCTTTTAAAATACGTGCCTTCCGAAGACAGCTGCGCATCATGACGGTAATGCAGCGTTTGCAACAACTCTTCAAACTTCGCGGTCGTCAGGTTATAACCGGCATAGAGTTCTACCGGACTGGCATAAACCCTGGCCGGAATAGCCCAGCGTTTACCTTCAAATTGGGTACGCACGTTATAATCCAGGTAGCCCAAATAACTTGCCAATAAAAACGCAAATCCGGCCATAAAAACCAGTACTGAATTTCTAAACCAATGTGAAGTCGATTTTTTTGGGGTTGGTTTTTTCGTGTCATATCGACCTGATCCGCGTTTTCTTGTTTTTTCTGCCATAACCTCTTACAACATTCTTTTAATTAGCGTCTGCTATTATACATAGGAGGATTGCCCGAATCAGCAACCATCTGTCTGTTATCCGTATACAAAGCCGCGTTGCCATGCATTATTTCTGCCCACTGATGCTCCTTGCGACCGCGCTATATGATCAGCACAATTTTTCCTGTGCTATGCCCGGTTTCTATCAGCTCATGGGCTTTCGCGGCTTCTGCCAGCAACAACTGTTTGCCGATATGGGTTTTTAATTGCCCTTTCTCAAGCCACTGCGTGCATTGGTTTAAAATTTCAACGTGTTTGTCTCTTGCCTCCGGCAAATCTCTAAGCATCGGCGTTAACATCAGCTCAAAGCCTATCAATAAATTGCGTATTCGGGCTTCAGCCAGATTCAGCTCACCCGGATCAAGCAAGGTCACCAGACGACCGAAGTGCGCTGTCGCCTGGATGCTTTGTTTAAACACTTCGGCTCCCACCGTATCAAAAACCAAGTCCGCGCCTTTACCGTCAGTAAGTTCATTGACTGCATCGGCAAAACCGCCTTTGGTATAACGGATGACTTCATCAGCACCCAACGCTTGGACGAATTCAGCTTTCTGTTCTGAACTCACCGTAGTAATCACTCGTGCGCCTTTCAGTTTTGCCAACTGTATCGCCACATGCCCTACCCCGCCGGCTCCGGCGTGAATCAATACGGTTTGCCCTGATTGCAATCCGCCGCGATCTATCAGACCGCCCCACGCGGTAATCAACACCAGCGGCAATGCAGCAGCCTCGGTAAATGAGCTGGTTTCCGGCATCAAACTGACCCAGCGTTGATCCAGTACATTATATTCGCCGTAGTTGCCCTGTTCACGGCCTAACCCACCGTGGCAAAACCAGACTTTGTCGCCCGGTTTGAATCGGCTGACTGCACTGCCTGTTTCAACAACCTCCCCTGCTCCGTCGCAGCCCAATACCGCAGGCAATGGATTATCGTAAAGCAAGCCGTTACGCCTGATTTTGGTGTCGACAGGATTGACGCCAGCGGCTTTAAGCCTGACCTTAACTTGCGTTGCGGTAGAGATCTCCGGCTCAGCAATATCCTGTAATTCCAAAACATCGGGATTACCGATTGCGGTCATCATTATCGCTTTCATATTTTTAACCTTTTTTGAGTAATTGAAAATGTACAGACATCTGTCTTAATGAACGCTGAATCATCACGTACTCTTAATCAGCCAGCCATTGCCGGCGATAATCCTGATAATCATAATGTTTCAATTTTTTTACCCGCAGGGAGTTGCTGACATAAATATCCGGCAGATTGTAACCATTAAAGCGGTTTGCCTTGATCAGGGTGTAGGCGCCGACGTTGTTAAAAACCACTTTATCGCCTACTGCCAAAGGCGCTTTAAAACAATATTTGCCAAATACATCCCCAGCCAGGCAGGTGCAGCCCGCCAAAATAGCGCTATATTGTCCGTCGGGATCATGTTCGTGCAATTCGGGCTGACGCTGATACTCGAACACTTCGGGATGGTGATTGATTGAAGTGTCCAGTATGGCAATAGTTTCACCGTCGCTGACAAAGCTATCAATCACTGTCGCCACTAAATGCCCTGCTTGGCCTACAATCGCTTTGCCCGGCTCGATATAAACCTCAAGGCCGAAATCGTTTTTCAGTTTTTTTACCAGCTCAATAAACGGCCGGTGATCTTCAATTTGGCCGAACAAATAGCCGCCTCCGAGATTCAACCATTCCAGTTCAGCCAATCCTATCCCCAAATAGTGTTGGAGTTTTTCAACGGTTTTAATCAACGGGGTAAAATCGGTTGACGAAAAAACATTATGAATATGCAAGCCCTGAATTTGATCCAGACCAATTGATCGACTCAACTCTTCAATCGCCACCCCCAGTTTTGAATGCTGCCGACAAGGGTCAAACCGATCGTCATGCAGAAAAGACAGCTTTGGATTAATCCTCAGGCCGATTGAGGTCAGTGCCCCAGCCGTCTCGGCATAGCGTTGATATTGCGTCAAAGAATTGAAGCTAATGTGTGAACACAGCAAACTTAACTCGTCCAGTTCGTCCGTCCTTATGCCTGGCGTGGTCAAATGAATAGAGCCTTGTCCTGATAAAACCTCACCGGCCAGCCTGGCCTCGAATAAGGAACTGGCCGAAAAGCCGTCAACAAAAGGTTTCGCCATGTCCAGTACAGCGGAAAAAGGCAATGCTTTTATCGAATATAAAACCTTGCAGCCGCACTGATTCCTCAGGTCGGCTAACATTGCCAACGCCTTGGCAGCTTCTGTTTCATCCAAAACAAAAGCCGGCGAGGAATAAACACTGTCTTTCAGTACTTGGAAATCCATCAACGGGAAAACTGCCGTCCTTTGCTGGCATAAAGCGTTTTTTCGGTCATTACATAATCCATAGCCACATCATGAGCATCGGCAACGACTTGCTCAACTAACTGCGATTCAAAACAAACGCCGACCAACACCGCATCGGCCCTGACATTCTTCAATAAGCGGTCATAATAACCCGCGCCATTGCCAAGGCGCCCTCCATTTCGATCAAAAGCCACACCCGGCACCATGATGCAATCGAGTTCTCCTGGGTCAACTTCTTTCCCCGGCTCCCCCCATCGTTGTTTGGGGGGCTCCAAAATCCCCCACGTTCCCTGTATTAGCTCGACAAAACTCTCCAGCCTCCACAAGCCTAATTTGTTATGCCCCTGCTCATCTTTAGTACAGTAAGGGATGACGATACGCTTACCCGTTGCCAGTTCGTCTGACAATGCCTGTCGAGTCCTTACTTCTGAGCGGCAATGGTTATACCACATGATTGTTTTTGCCTGCCGGTAAATCGGTTGCGCAATAAATCGGGAGCAAATGAGCCTGCTGAGCTCATCCTTATCTATTTGCCCATTGCGTGCATCGTAAATCTTGCGGCGCTGTTGATTTTTCAGATCATTCATCCGCACCTCGTACCATACCCAAAACACATAAAATTGTTTGGATGATACACAGATTCATCATCGGTTTAAAACTCAAATAGGTAAGGACATTTTTATTCTGCTGCTTTTTCTTTTATACTTGTCCGATAATTCATAAGGAGAGATCATGGAAAAGCCATTCATTTTACACATGCTAACCACAGCCAAAAACCTTAGTCCATTTGATGTCAATATGGCATTGGATGCTGGCTGGGTTTCCGCACTACCCTATATCAATGTTGAGCCTAGCGAAGTCCAGGGTCTGGTGCAGGATGCCATTTTTTCCCGCAGCCCCAAAAACTTAAAACGCACGGGGATATTCATTGGCGGACGCGATACCAAACAAGCGATGGATATGCTGAAAACTGCCAAACGCTCCATGTTTGCTCCTTTTGAAGTTTCCGTGTTCGCCGATCCTAGCGGCGCATTTACCACTGCGGCAGGCATGGTTTCTGCCGTTGAACGCGAATTAATGACTAAATTCGACACCACGTTGGAAGGAAAAAATATTCTAGTTTTGGGCGGAACCGGTCCTGTCGGCCAAGTGGTTGCAGTAATTGCCGCTCAAGGTGGGGCGCACGTCAAGCTTATCGGTCGTCAATTGGATAAGGCTCAAGCCATTGCCGACATGTGCAACAATGAATTTGGCGAAGGTAAAATTAACATTGAAGCCGGTGCCGATGCGAATAAAGGTGAATATATCAAAACAGCTGATGTTGTTTTTGCAACCGGCGCGGCGGGCATTGAATTATTAAGTGCTGAACTCATCGCATCGGCCCCTCAACTTAAAGTCGCCGCCGATGTTAACGCAGTGCCGCCATCAGGTATCGCGGGCGTTGACGCTTTCCATAACGGAACCCCCATTGAAGGCTCAATCAGCGGTGCTGTCGGCTTGGGCGCTATGGCAATTGGTAATATTAAGTATCAAACCCAGATCCTCTTATTGAAAAAAATGATCAGCAGCGAAAAACCTGTTTACCTGCATTTCGAGCACGCCTTTGAAACCGCCAGAGAATATATTAAATCAAATGCTTAAGTCTAACTTCTCGAATTAACCTGCATAACGATAACAAGGAACTCTAATGGCGAAACGCAGCATTCTTCACATGCTTGATCCCATGCCGAACAACAGCCCATTCGACATTAATATGGCACTGGATGCGGGTTTTGATGTGCTTATTCCCTATAACAACGTCAAACTGGATAGCGTTTACGGCCTGACTCAAGACGCAACTTTCTCCCGCAGCCCATCAGGCGTTAAGCGCACCGGCATTTTTATTGGCGGCCGCGACTTAGGTCTAGCCATGGACATGCTGAAGACAAGCAAGCAAGCCATGGTTTCGCCTTTTGAAGTATCGGTTTTTGCCGACCCCAGCGGCGCTTTCACCACAGCAGCAGCATTAGTCACCTGTGCAGAGAAAGAACTGAAAGCAAAACACAACAAAGAACTGAAAGAGTGTTCAATTGTTATTTTTGGCGGAACAGGTCCTGTGGGTATTGCGACAGGCATTATTGCCTCGTTAGCCGGCGCCGATGTGACATTAACCGACCACTTATCGGCTGATACGGCTTTGGACGTTGCTAAAGCCTACAATCGTCGTTTTAATTGCACTCTCAAAGGAGCCTTGGCCAATTCAGAAGCCGATAAAGTTCAACTGGTTGCTAATACCGATATTATTTTTTGCACGGCCAAAGCAGGCATTCAAGTTTTAAGTGCCGGGGTGCTAAAAGAAGCAACACAGCTAAAAGTAGCTGGCGATGTTAACGCAGTTCCACCTTTTGGCATAGAGGGCGTCAAAAACGACGATTGCGGCGCCCCCTTAAGTCACGCGACAAAGGCTCCAGGCGCAGTAGGCATTGGTGCTTTAGCCATAGGAAATGTTAAATTTCAACTACAGCATGAATTATTAGAAGCAATGCTGGGACCTGAACAGCCGTTGTATATTGACTTTAGATATGCGTTTAACAAAGCCAGAGAAATGCAATTCGGCCCCACTATAGACTAGAATAACAAGCAATTTGCGAGTTAAGCTAACCGATAACTCAGGTTTCCCGTTAAATTATGGGAACCTGAGTTGTTAAATCAAAGCATCATCAATATAGCCGAATTTAATTGCCAATCGAATTAATTCGACATCATTTTTTACGTGCAGTTTGCCGTAAAGACGATAGCGGTAAGTGTTTACCGTTTTATCACTGAGAAGCAACATTTCAGACATTTCTTTGATGGTTTTTCCCTGAAGAATTAAAGTAACAACTTCAGCTTCTCTTTGGGATAGCGCCGAAAATGGCGATTCATTACCCCCCGGCAAACTTTGAAACGCCAGGTTATTCGCAACTTCGGAACACAGATAACGTTTACCCTCCATTACCTTCCGAATGGCGTTAACCATCTCATCGACCGGGGATCCCTTAGAAACAAAACCTAAAACGCCAAGCTTGAGCAATTGATGAGGGATAGGACCGTCATTACGAACAGATACCGCAATGATCTTTACTTCAGGATCTTGTTGCAGGATTCTACGACAGGCTTCCACACCACCTATTCCGGGCATGTTAACATCCATCAACACAACATCCGGGGACAACGTAACAACCGTATCGACAGCTTTCTCACCCGATTCAGCCACACCGATAACCGTAATATCTTCGGCATCGTTTAATAATGCCTCAATTCCGGTTCGAACGAGCTCATGATCATCAACAAGCAGGACACTAATCATAACTTTTTTCCATTCCTTTATTGGTTAATTATAAAACAGTTCGCTACATAAAAATGATCGCATTCCTGTTTTCCAAGATTATCAATGCGCATTATATATCCGTATTTACACATAAAGTAGATTTAGCTGCATCGATGTAATATGATTTTACCAGATCAAAAACCATGAATACCCGCAGAATCAACATGTTCTGATATTATTGCAAAATGAAATTCAAAAAGACATCTCTACAAGCACTCCCAAAAAAAGTTAACTACTCAACAGCTGTAGGTATTTTCCTCAGCATTATTCTATTCCTTTTCATTGTTATATTTGCTGCAAATGACCCGCTTTCTTTTCTAAATCTGACAGGTTTTGTGATTGTTATTGGCGGCACGATTGCCGCTATCTTCTTAAGCTACCCTTTAAGAGACATTAAACACAGCTTGAAATCGCTCAAACTTATTTTCTTTTATGAGAGCTTAAATCCGCAACGAGAGGCCAATGAAATTATTACGGTTTCTCGAATGTGGTTTAACCGGGACAAACTCGCAATAGAAAACATTATCGACAGCATCAACAACCCTTATTTGAAAACAGGTTTCCAGCTTGTCGTAGACAATACGCCGGTAGAAGATATTCTAGCATTGCTCAAATGGCGCATTGCCCGCTTAAGAGCCAAAGAAAAAACCGAGGCTAATATATTTTATAGTCTGGCCGCCTACTCTCCGGCGTTTGGTATGCTGGGTACCCTGATAGGCATGATCAACATGCTGCAAATTATTGAGCTTAAAGACATAGCGGGCATAAGTTACAACATGGGGACTGCGTTAATTACAACCTTTTACGGCCTCATTATGGCTAATCTCGTTTTTCACCCTATCGCCATAAAACTGGAAAGACGTACCGAACAGCGCATCATGATCATGAGTATGGTCATGGAAGGCATTACACTGATAGCTGATCGCCGTAGCCCATCATTTATACGGGAAACACTCAAATCATTCATTATGCACTACGATAATGAATTAAAAGACTAAGCGTCCAACTTATCAGCACTGTAAATGAGTAAAGCCCCATTTTCAAAATTACAATCCTCCTTATCCTTAGAGGATCTACTTAACCAGCCGAGTAATCGCAACCCGCAAAACTGGCTGCTAACCTATCTGGATGTCTTTGTCCTGATCGTCATGTTGGTAATTACATTAATTACTGTCAGCGACATTAATACGGAACAAAAACCAACAACCCGTAAACCTAAAAAAGCACCTGTCATGGCATGTCAAACTATTGCTGCGCCTGTCTTCGTAAGCTGCCCACCCTCCGTTTTTATTGAAAATCCGCCTATCCAACAAATCATGCTCACTGAACAGATAGCCGAGATCAAGACTGAATCCAAAGAAAGCAGCATTGTTACCCCTACGCCAGAAATTAAAACCGAAACCACAATAAACCCTCCGCCAAAACCGGCCGACATCGACTCAACAGATGAAAATAAATTACACCAACAGTTAACTAAAACAATTGATGAGTTTGGTCTTAACAAGGCCGTCAATATAAAAATCGCTCAAGGCTATGCGCAGCTTGAGATTCAGGACAAAGTATTATTTAAATCCTCAGAGGCGGCGCTAACGGCGTCTGGAGAGTCATTATTAAAGCGCCTTACGCCTTTATTGAAACAGGCGGTCGGCCTGATTCTAATTGAAGGACATACAGACAACATTCCCATTAAAACCGCCCAATTTCCATCCAATTGGGAGCTGGGTTCTTCCCGAGCCACCAGTGTCCTGCATTTTCTGGTCTCGCAACAACTCGACACCAGCCGCTTACGAGCCATCACTTACGCAGACACCATGCCTATAGCCGATAATTCAACACCGGAAGGAAGAGAAAAAAATCGCCGCGTTAATATCTTGATAAAATTTTCAGAACACTGAAACAAGCAGCTTCCTTGGGAATAGGGGCTGAACATAAGAGAATATAATCAGCAGGTTCGGCTTTGATATTTTTAAATATTAACGATTAGACGCCAAAACTGACACCTTTTCTATCCTCGTATTTAACAAAATAACGCATCATTACTGTATCATATACTTCTAAATAACCTTAAAAAACGCCATATCTTGTCTACTTTTAGGCAAAACGTAGGCGGTATCTTTATAAATAACAGGGGAAATTAATGACTGTTGGTGTTGATGATTTTAAAAAAGCGATGCAACTATGGGCCAGCGGCGTCACTGTTGTGACGACGCACTCTGAAAAATTCGGCCTTCAAGGCATGACCGTAACCGCATTTTCCAGCGTATCGATTAATCCGCCTCAAGTATTGGTTTGTATTAATGAATCAGCTGACACCGGAGTAGGAATTCAAGAAAGCCAATGCTTTGCCGTCAATGTATTAACCGCATCTCAACAAGACGTTTCCAATCAATTTGCCGGCGGCAGCAGTCAAGAGCAGCGATTTGAAAATACACCATGGACGCCCGGCATTATCGGAGCTCCTATTCTGGATAGCAGCCTGACATCTCTGGAATGCATAGTCATTGAAAAAATCCACGCAGGTACGCACTGGATTATAATCGGCGAAGTACAAAACTGCGTATGCCGCTCAGGCGAACCGCTTTTGTATTATCGAGGCGCTTACCAACAACTTTTGATTCAGCCATAAACCAGGAATAACCATCTCTTAGTTGACATGCCGCGCCACCGCATTCACCTAATTTTTATAATAAATTTATCCCATTTGAAATTTTTATTACGATTGCAATGGAATTATCTTTGGACCTAGTTAAAATATTTTGCTCTGCTTATCTTTTTAGTGCTATCATCTGCCGCAGTTAAAGTTTGAGCCGGCTTTATTATAGAGCTGGGATTTGTAACGCCGACAAAAATTGGCGAATTTTTTAAGTAAGAGTGTGATATGTCAGAGCAAGTTGTAGGTACCGTTAAGTGGTTCAATGATGAAAAAGGTTTTGGATTTATTGAACAAGAAGGTGGCAAAGATGTTTTTGTTCACCATAGCGCAATTAACGGCACCGGTCGCAAGACCTTAAGGGAAGGCCAGAAAGTTACTATGGAAGTAACTCAAGGCCAAAAAGGTCCACAAGCCGAAAATGTAACCCCAGCGTAACAAACTCAATATACTTGACTCAAGACTCGCATCAGTCTTGAGTCAAGCTCATATTAAGCAGTTTTGAACTTATGGGCATAAAACCCATCAAGTAGAAGCTGGCTTAATGTCAAACAGTTATCGCGTTTTTTCCTATCTTTGAGCGCATCTGCAAAGATACTTCATTAATATTACGCCCCCTAAAACGAGTGCCCCGGAAAAAATACCCGTCAGCGCATTGAATAGCGAAAAAGCCAGAGTTTCAATCACGCCGCCAATACTAGGCACGATGTTGGCGCTTTGAGCCAGATGATCAGTGAAGCGGTGTGCGGCCGGAATGCCGTGGACTAGAATTCCACCACCGACCATAAACATTGCCGCAGTGCCGATAATTGTCAGCAATCTCATCAGGTACGGCGCACCAAACAAACATGCACGACCAATTTTATGCAGGATTCCCCCCCATAGTCTAAGGCCCTGCCTTTGACATAAATAGAATCCAGCATCGTCCAGCTTCACAATGAGGGCCACCAGACCATACACACCGATGGTCATAATCACCGCAATACCGGAAACTACCGCTACTTTGGTCGTAAAAGCCGCAGTTGCCACAGTACCCAACGTGATGACAATAATTTCTGCTGATAGAACAAAATCGGTGCGAACCGCTCCTTTAATTTTGTCCTGCTCAAACGCCACCAGATCGATCTCCGGATTAGCGACTGCCGCAGTCAGCTCGGCATGTTGAGCTTCATCCTCAGCGTGAGCATTCAACAACGGGTGCACCAATTTTTCAAACCCTTCAAAACACAGATAAGCGCCTCCCAACATCAGCAACGGCATGATTAGACCCGGCGCAATCCAACTTATTATTAGAGCCGTAGGCACTAAAATCAGTTTATTTTTCAATGAACCTTTCGCGACCGCCCATACTACCGGTAGCTCGCGATCCGCCCTGATACCGGATACCTGCTCGGCATTCAGCGCCAAGTCATCACCCAAAACACCAGCCGTTTTCTTTGCTGCAACCTTGGTCATCAGGGCTACGTCATCCAGGACCGCAGCTATATCATCAAGTAAAACTAAAAGACTGGTACCGGCCATCTTGAATTATTTTCAAATAGAAGTGAATGCATGGCTTTTTATAATTTGCCTATCCCGATTTGTAATATGTAAGTATTTTTAAGGCCCACTAAATTTATTTAAATAGTAATTTTCTCCCCTACCCGAGGAATATTCGCACTCCACCCTGTGCGTTTAAAACAGGTCTGCAATGATAACATAGCCGCTTTCTCGCCATGAATCAGATAAAGTCTCGGCTTGGGTTCATCAAAATGCCCCGCCCACTGTAACAACTGGCTTTGATCAGCATGAGCGCTTAACGCACCGAGTGTATGCACCTTAGCCGCTACGTTAACATCAGCACCCAGGATTTTTAAATGTGATTTCTTACCGTCGACAATAACCCGACCCAAAGTACCTTCGGCTTGAAAGCCCGCGATAATGATATGCGCATTGTGCCGCCATAAATTGTATTTAAGATGATGACGAATGCGGCCGCCGGTACACATGCCGCTGCCGGCAATAATAATCACGCCGCCGGCGATACGGTTAACGGCCATCGACTCTTCCGCCGTCTCTGAATAGATCAACTCAGGAAGCCAGGCTTGCCAACCATCGGGAGCAATTTTAGTGAATTCGGGATCGTCGATATTGAATAAATGAGCATTATCAGCGTAGATATTACTGGCTCTAATCGCCATCGGACTATCCAGATAAACCTGTTTCTGAGGCAGTCCGCCCTGACGCTGAATTTTACCTAGCCAGTAAATCAGGTCCTGGGTTCTGCCCACCGCAAAAGCGGGAATAATCACATTGCCGCCACTCTCTGAGGCTTCCGCCAATGCTGCGCGTAATTCCTCCAGCGTGTTTTCCAGCGGCTTGTGATCACGGTCGCCGTAAGTGGATTCAAGCAACAAGACATCGGCTTCGGTAAAAACAGTCGGGTCGCGCATTAACGGCGAATTCAAATTGCCCAAATCACCGGAAAAAACCAGTGTTTTGGTTTTGTCTTTCTCGTTAATGCGCAAACGCACGATGGATGAACCGAGTATATGGCCGGCCTCATGAAAAGAGACACTAAGACCGGGAAGTATTTTGCTTTCCGTGCCGTAGGCTATCGGCTGACGCAATTCCAGCAACGCGTTAACATCCGCTTCGGTATACAGAGGCTCAAGCAGCGGCTTACCGGCCCGTTCCCGGCGTTTATTTTCCCACTCGGTATCCCGTAATTGCAAATGGGCGGCATCCATCAACATCAATTCCAGTAGTGGAAAACTGGCTTCGGTCAAAAATACCGGCCCGTTGAATCCTCCTTTAACCAGCATCGGCAAACGTCCGCAGTGGTCGAGATGGGCGTGAGACAAGACCACGGCGTCAATACTGGCGGGATTAAACGGAAAATCGGCTTCATTTTGTTTTTCCGTTTCCTTGCTCCCCTGAAACAATCCGCAATCAAGCAGTATTCGACTGGAATCGGTTTCAAGTAAGTAACAGGAACCGGTAACTTGGCCCGTTGCGCCTAAAAAAGTAAGATTTGCCATTGCGTCGCCTAGTAGTTGATTGAAACTTAATAATGCTGTCGCCGCACGAATGGCTACCTCAAATTCCCACGACAATGCAGTTGATGTTAGAATCGTGCCGTCATCGAGCCATACAGCAAAAAGACTGATTATTATAAAAAGATTTATCGTAACCCAACTGCAATACTTAATATTACAAAATTTTTCAGCGAAGACATCAATTGAAAAAGACCATAGAATATTTTATTTCTCGATCGCTCATCTTTCTGTTCCTGATTTTCCCCATGCAGGCCCTACTTGCCGAAGAAACCATCAATCAGGAACACGGTATAGCCCGGGAAATTTCCGCGATTATTGCAGCCAAACAGCATCCTTACCTGATGCTGTCCAATTTTCCAAATCGTACCGAAGACCTTGAGTCCATCTACACGATGTCAAACCACCAACTGCTGTGGCTGGGCAACGCGAATGCTGAAAAAAACATTACCGATGTGCTCAATCTGTTGGCGAACGCAACTAGCCATGGTTTAAATCCAAAAAATTATGATGCCGATCCGCTACGGCAGAAACTGCTATCCATATTGAAACTTAAGCCTGATTCGTACAAAGAGTTAGCATTATATGACACGGCGATAAGTATATCGTTATTACGGTTCCTGCATGATTTACATTATGGCCGCGTAAATCCGCAAGGCATTAATTTTAACTTGAAGCTAAGAGAAAAAAAGCTGATCGACCTACCCTTGCTGATTAAAAACAGCTTGGCGCAAAATACGCTGATTCAATTACCGCTATCGGTCGAACCGACTTTAAAGCAATATCAAAAGCTAAAACAGGCATTGGCTAATTACCGTCAACTTGCCGCAACCGCGCAGCCTTTTCAGCTGGTTATAGAAAAAACCTTGCATCCCGGCGACACCCATCCGCAAATTGCCGAATTACAACGATTTTTAACTATTATCGGTGATTTGCCCAAAGATAAATCTGCCATCAGTACGGAAAACCCATTGCTATACACCGAGGCTATCGCTGCCGGAGTTAAGAATTTCCAAAAAAGACATGGGCTCACTGCCGATGGTCATATCGGAAAGAGCTCTGTGTCCACGCTTAACGTGCCTTTAAGCCAACGCGTAACACAAGTCGAGTTAGCTATGGAAAGACTGCGTTGGCTGCCTGAGTTCAATGGCGGAGCATCCATTATTGTCAACATCCCGGCCTTCCAGTTATGGGCGTTCGATGACATTGATCAAGCCGATGCCAATATAATTAATATGAGAGTCGTTGTCGGTAAAGCGCTGAAATACCAAACACCGGTATTGATGGCGGAAATGCATTTTATCGATTTCATGCCTTACTGGAATGTCCCTTACAGCATCATAAAAAACGAAATATTACCCAAACTAACTCGAAACAGTTATTACCTTGATAAAGAAAACATGGAAGTCGTTTCTGTATTTCGCGACTCGGAAAGCCCTATGGCGCTTAACGAGGAAACAATGAATCTGCTTAAACAGGGAAAGTTAAGAATCAGGCAGCGCCCCGGGGATAAAAACGCCTTGGGTAAAGTCAAGTTCATTTTCCCCAATAAAGACGATGTGTATTTGCACGATACGCCGGCAAATGCGTTGTTTAGCCAGTCAAGAAGGGATTTCAGTCATGGCTGCGTGAGAGTTGCCGCCCCTCAAAAACTGGCTGAATTTGCGCTTAAAAACCAGGATAATTGGAATGCAGAAACGATACAACAGGCCATGAACACGGCCAAAACGCAACGTGTGATCTTGAAAAAGCCAATACCGGTGTTGTTTTTTTATACCACGGCTTTTTTTGACCAGAATGATAATTTAGAATTTTACCCTGATATTTACGGTCATGACGCGGCATTGATGGAGGCTCTTAGCAAACCGGACGACCTACCCGACCAATTGCTTTTTATCGGCACTAATACTGCGCCGGGAGCGCTAATTAAATAAAAGCGGCAATCCGGCACATCATATTAAATAACTTTCGAATAGAAATCTAGCTACCCCAGGTTCTCACACTACCTGTATCCAGATGCACAAAGTCGGATTTTTCGTAATAGCCGACGCCGCCGCGACGCATGGCAAGCGCTGCATTTCTGATTCGTCTGGTATCCAAGCCCTCAATGCGTATATCAATCGCCCTGCCCTGCATATGCAGGCTGTTTTTGGCGACGCCATCGCTGTGTTTGCGCAAATCGGCATTGGTAGCCGGCGACCTATAACCGGAGACGATATGAAAAGGCTTCCTGACCTCAAGAGTATGTTTCAGATCATACAACTGATCCAGCAATGCCGGGTCAATAGGGTGGACACTACCGTCATGGTAGTCACGAAACAAATGATTAATTTCGTGAAGAGCATCTTTGATGTAACGGCCCTGCTCAAAATAAGTCAGCTTCAGCTGGTCACCTGTATGGGTGTTATGGAAAGCAAGCACCTTATGCGAGGGCGAGTTCCGATCAAATAGGTTATTGACATCCGCCTGATGCGAAGACATATGTGAAGACAAATGCCGATGCAGCGTGTCATGAATGCGCGTCTTATGGGAAGTCGAATGCGAATTAAGCATTGCGTGCGAGGCTATGTGTTTAACTTTAGCGTTTGCGGTCCCGATTCCCCCTGCCATCAGCAAGGAGCCATAAGCCATGTTTTTTAGGAACTTGCGTCTTGATGAAATAATGTCGCTTTCAGTCATAGTCGTGGTACTCGTGTCCATGCTTTATTACGTATAATTACAGAGATTTCATTTTGGTCATTTAACCTTAAATTAATCTTAAGTATTCCATGCATAAAGACATATAAAGCCTTAAATATAGATAATTATTTAAAATTTGCGACATTGAAATCCCCATCGGCTTTATCTATCCATTGAAACCTTGAATGCGATTTTGTCACGGACGCAGCTGCCCCCTCAAAAGCCGGTTAATCGAGTGATGAAGCAGCGTAAATATTTCATTCTCCACAAAGATCGCCATAAAACTTCGTGACCTACGTGGTGAATTTAAATATGTAATAAAGATATACTTACAACCTTGAACACTGCATCTCTAATGGACGACACTCATGCGCAAAAAAGCCATTAAACCCTCCGCTTATCTGACCGAAGTCAAAACGCTATCGGACCGGATCGTCAAGGCTCAACAACCGATCCGCATACTCGACGCGATCAAATGGGATGATCATATCAAACAGGCTTTTTTTGACAGCGATTGCAAACAATCGCCGATAGTCACCCCCGATTATTATCAAAAACGTCCCTTGGGCTTTGACCCGAACGAAAAGAAACAGGAGTTTTACCAAATCGAGCGTGATTTGATGCGCAAGCTTGGCCAGCTCAACCCGCTCAGCGTGATCATGCGCCGCATTTGCAAGGAATACCTGGACGTGGTGCGTATGCTGGAGACCAGAGGGAAACCGACCTTCGCCAATATTTCCCAGGAATTATACGGCTCATCCCAGGACGTTTTTCATGTCGGCGACCCAACCATTGCCGATCTCGGCAGCATGATGGAAGAAACCCTGTCGCAACTGCTGAAACTGGATTTCCTGGTCGAGGAGCCCAAAACCATCAACGCCAAGGATGCTGTCGCCATCCTTAACGAAAAAATTGAAACCGTGTTTCCGGGCGACGGCCTGCGCGCGATGCTTAGCGACGGTATCGTCGCCGATGCCGCCGCCGGCACCGATTACATTAAATTGCGCGCCGATGCATGGTTCAACATGCGCGACCTGCGCGTACTTGAAGTTCACGAAATATGGGTGCATTTGGGGACTACCCTGAACGGTCTGGCTCAACCCTATTGCACATTCCTCGGCAAAGGGCCGCCGTCCGCGACCATCACCCAGGAAGGGTTAGCTGTACTAATGGAGATATTAACCTTCAGTTCCACACCGAACCGGCTGATGCGCCTGATCAACCGAGTGCGCGCCATCACGCTGGCCGAAGAAGGCGCTGACTTTATGGATATATTCGATTTCTTTAGGGATAAAGGCTTGGACAAGGAAGAAAGTTATACGCTCAGCAGCCGGGTATTCAGGGGCAGCAGCTCTGACGGCATGCCGTTCACCAAAGACCTGACCTACATCAAAGGCTTTGTACTGACTTATAATTTCATGCGCCTGGCGGTCAGCAAGGGCAAACCTGATCGCATCCCGTTGCTGTTTTGCGGTAAAACCATGATAGAAGACATGAAGGTGCTGGTGGACCTGGTTGAAGAAGGCACCGTGATAGCGCCACGCTTTTTGCCGCCGCAGTTTAAAGACCTGATGGGCCTTTCGTCCTGGATGAGTTTCAGCCGTTTCATGTCGACCATGAATTTCCGGCAACTGGAACAAGACTATGCCAATGTTTTATGATTTGTGCATATAATTGCGCTTTGGCAGCGGCAGGGCCCCTCTTTACTGATCACGACAAAAATAATAATGACAAGGTAATCCTATGAAAGCACCAAGACTACTAGCCCTATTTTTTATAGTTTCCTGCTTTAGCGTCAGCGCAAGTCATGCAGCAGAGCATCATAGCGGACACGGCGCAAGCAGCAGCGGTGGCGGCGGCGGGGAAAATGCCTGCTCAAAACCGCAACTTACCAAGTTTCTGCCTGCAAATTTAGCAACCGTTGCGCCGGGGTCCGCGTTCTCTTTTTACGCTTTTAATGTGGAAAAACCCGAGCAAATCAAAGTCACTGTAAAAACCATCCCCGTTGAAGTGACAACGGAAGATAAAGAATCGTTTATTGTAGTAAAAGGGCATTTACCCGCCGAATTAGTTAACACAACGGCAAGAATCAACATCAAGGTTAACGCCAAGGTTTCAAGATGTAATGGCGAAGACGGCTGGCTGGTAAAAATTGCCGAGTAATAGCGGTTCTTTTTCATCTGCATCGGCAGATGGAAGTATCTGTCTGCCGACACGATCAACGAATGTTAATTTTTAAGAGCGTTTCATGTCTGAAAACCAGTCCATTAAACACTGCGTAGCTTTTTGTCTGGCGCAAAGCTTTGATATTAGCGCATTGGCAAAATTGCTTTCAGATTCATCGCTGATAAGAATTATTAAAGGCGCTTTACTGATTGAGGATGATCAATCCTGGTCGGTGGTCTTTGCTTACGGCGCTGTTGTGCACTGGAATGTCAGTTCGGAACAGCAGACCAAGTTGCATCAATTATTGTTGGATCATGCAGCTTATCCGCTGATTTCACCGGAGGAAGACAACTTCAGTTTCGCTCTCGATTGCCCCAACACCCGCATTGTTGAAGACCATATTGAAATCGAATCTTCGGATCCCATTCTGATATTTGCATTATCCCAAGGCATGGCCCAATCGATTAAGCTGGCCGCTTTTGAAACCAATGCCATTACAACCATCAACAACACCAGCTACATTCCCAAATCATTAGCTGAAAACGGAAGAATCAAATTAAGCCGTCATAAAATAGCGAAAATCCGCGGACAGCTGTTTTTAACCAAAAGCGACATCATTTTGAATTACGACCTGCTCGATACGCCTGATTTCTTTTGGGAATACCCGGAATATGAGGCTTTTTACGGCGTCACCGCCAAGTACCTGGAAATAGCCCAGCGGACCGAGGTTTTGTCAAAAAAGCTGGAGACTATCCACGAGTTATTTGAAATGCTGGCGGACGAGCAAAAACACCGGCATTCAACGATATTGGAGTGGATTATTATCTGGCTGATTGCTTTCGAAATAGGCATGACGATATTCGACAAAGTACTCTAAACAATTAAATCCATCATGCTCAGCTACCGACATTCCTTTCACGCGGGCAATTTTGCCGACGTACTAAAACATATCGTCCTGATACAATCTCTTGGATACTTAACAAAGAAAGACAAGCCCTTTTGCTGCATCGATACCCATGCAGGCCCCGGAAAATACGAGCTGGACGGCGACTACGCATTAAAAAACCGGGAGTTTGACACCGGCATCGGCAAGCTATGGCAACGCAATGACTTGCCGGAATGCGTTGCCCACTATGTCAGCCTGATCAAACGCTTTAACGGCCCCGGCAAATTAACCCGCTATCCCGGCTCTCCGTTAATTACCAAACAGTTGCTGCGCGACAAAGACCGGCTGTGTTTATTTGAACTGCACAACACCGAAATAAAGCTATTAACCGCCGAAGCCGACAAAGATAAGCGCATCAGCGTATTTCATGGCGATGGTTTAAAAAGCTGTTTAAAGTTGTTGCCGCCATTCGAACGCCGGGGACTGATACTGATTGACCCTTCCTATGAAATAAAAAGCGATTACCAAGAAGTTGTTGAAGCACTGGCCGTCATGCATAAGCGTTTTGCTACAGGCACTTATGCGCTCTGGTATCCGGTCATTGAGCGTAGCCGCAATAAGAAACTGGAGCGCGCAATTCAAGCCAGCGGCATCAACAATGTGCAGTTATTCGAACTGGGCATACGCGCTGACAGCGACGAACACGGCATGACCGCCAGCGGCATGATCGTCGTCAATCCGCCGTGGACTTTGGCAGCTGAAATGCAACAGGTTTTGCCGTGGCTGGCCGATGTTCTGGGCAATGACGGCGAAGGTTTTCACCGGATACAGACGCTGGTTGCCGAATAGCCCAGCAGCGCCCATTCAAGGTATAATTGCCTGAAAAAATAGAACACGGACAACAGTGATAAGACGGATTTAAACGGATTTTTTCCTTTTTTTATCAGTGCCAATCAGCCAAATCCGCATCTATTATTAATAGTCCGTATCGGCCAAGTAACACGTATAATTGACATAAACCCACTTCAATAACAAAAACCAATGTCCACAAACGATAACCAACCTACGTCAAACTTTATCCGCCAGATCATCGCCAATGATCTGAAAGACAACAAAAACAACGGCAAAGTCATCACCCGCTTCCCCCCCGAGCCTAACGGCTACCTGCATATCGGTCATGCAAAATCGATCTGCCTGAATTTCGGCATCGCCGCCGAAAACAACGGCCGCTGCAATCTGCGTTTTGACGACACCAATCCCGAAAAAGAAAGCGACGAATACGTGGAATCGATCAAGCGCGACGTACACTGGCTGGGCTTTGAATGGTCGGAATTACATCACGCGTCGGATTATTTCGAGCAGCTCTACGACTATGCCGTGCAACTGATCGAACAAGGACTGGCCTATGTCGACAGCCTGTCCGCCGAACAAATCAGGGCCTATCGCGGCACCTTGACCGAACCCGGCAAGGAAAGCCCCGACCGTAGCCGTCCTATAGCGGAAAACCTCGATTTATTCAAACGCATGCGCGCCGGTGAATTTGCTGACGGCCAGTACGTGCTGCGCGCAAAAATCGACATGGCTTCGCCCAACATCAACATGCGCGACCCGGCGTTGTACCGGATTCGCCGCGTGCATCACCAACGCACCGGCGACGACTGGTGCATCTATCCGATGTACGATTACACCCACTGCATTTCCGACGCGCTGGAAGGCATCACCCATTCGCTGTGTACGCTGGAGTTTGAAGACCACCGCCCGCTTTACGACTGGGTGCTGGATCAGGTTAAGACACCGACCCATCCGCAGCAGATTGAATTTGCCCGCTTGCAGCTCGAGTACACCATCGTCAGTAAACGCAAACTCAACCAGTTGGTCACCGAAAAACACGTAAACGGTTGGGACGACCCACGCATGCCGACTATCGCCGGTTTGCGCCGCGCAGGTTTTACGCCTAAATCGATACGCGATTTTTGCGAGCGCATCGGTCTGACCAAGCAAAACTCATGGATTGAAATGGGCGTGCTGGAATACTGCATCCGCGAAGATTTAAACGAGAATGCGCTCAGAGCCATGGCGGTTCTACAGCCGCTGCGCGTGGTCATCGACAATTATCCTGAAGGCCAAACAGAGCAACTGGAAGTCAGCAACCACCCGCAAAAACCCGAGCTGGGCAAACGCATCGTGCCTTTCTCCAAGGTCATTTTGATCGAACGGGATGATTTTGCCGAAAATCCGCCGCCAAAATTCAAGCGTTTGGTGGAAGGCGGCGAAGTCCGTTTGCGCGGCTCTTACGTTATCCGGTGCAACGAAATCATCAAGGATGCTGCTGGCAACATCACCGAATTGCGTTGCAGCTACGACCCCGACACCTTGGGCAAAAACCCCGAAGGCCGAAAAGTCAAAGGCGTGATCCACTGGGTTTCCGAGCAGCATTCGCAACCGGCGGAACTGCGCCTGTATAACCGCTTATTCAGCGTGCCTAACCCTGACAATGAAGAAAATTTCCTGGACGTCATAAACCCGGATTCGCTGGAAGTCCTTAGCAATTGCCGGGTCGAGGCCAGCTTGGCCCATGCTCAAGCGGAAAACCGTTACCAGTTTGAACGTACCGGCTATTTTTGCCTTGACGCGATAGACAGCGTGAATGGCAAACTGGTGTTTAACCGCACCGTGACCCTGCGGGATAGCTGGGAAAAAGACTAACCCAATATCACTCTGAATTTATCAACCACGGAATCACTATGAACCAACAAGACAGCATCAAACTTGTAGAACAATACTACGCCGCATTCAACGGCGGCGACATGGATACTTTCCTTAATCTGCTGACCGACGACGTCATCCACGACATCAACCAAGGCAGACGCGAAATTGGCAAAGACGCCTTCACCCAGTTCATGGCCTGCATGAACAACAATTACAAAGAACAGCTGGTCGACATGGTCATCATGGCGACAGAAAACGGCAAACGCGCGGCTGCGGAATTTGTGGTGCTGGGCGAATATATTAAAACCGACGAAGGCCTACCTGCCGCACAAGGGCAAAAATACCGCCTGCCGGCAGGCGCTTTTTTTGAAATCCGCGACAACAAAGTGGCCCGCATTACCAACTATTACAACCTGCAAGACTGGATTGCGCAAGTCAGCGAAAGTTAATCTGCACCATCTTTAAATAAAAAAACTGAGGCAGGAGTGACCAATATGCACTTCTGCCTCGGTCAACGCCCCTCTAGTTAGGACACTTCGGACCATCAAAGTAAACAATATGTCGCCCAGTCACCAGCGGTATTGTTATGCATATCGATGGTATAGCACGATGCGGTGGCTGATTTGCTCTCAATGTAGTTCCAGCACAGATCAAGCTCTGATAAGCCGTATGAAGCCACGGTATTAACGAATTTTCCGCTCCTCTTCCGCCCTCTGTCCGATGCCGTTTCCCCACCGTGCTTCACATATGGCGGTCTACCGGATACCTCAGTGTCCGATGCTATTGACTACACAAACAAGAAAAAACTTACAAAAAAACAGTCGATGCTTTCCCCAAAATCATCATCCACCGATATTTTTTTAGGATGCCTTTCCGTAGACTTGCATGCCATGCGTCGGAAGCATATTGCAATCGAAGCGAATGCCGTATGGTTCTGGATTATTGTGAAGATGCTACTTGAGCGCAAGACTGTCCGCGCCGGCAGAATCCGTTCAAGCACCCGACTTCGCCAGTTTGTCATAATCTCCCGGCCTGCATAGTTTTATCATCATGAGGTGGTAAAAACATATCTGTGCTCATATTGAGCGCCTTTCTCCAATACATTTTTGATAAACCAACGAAGGAAGTATCTTATGAAGAAGAATCGCTTGTTGAATATTATTATCCTAATAATGATGATGACTATCGCCGGACAGGCAAGTGCGGATGTGGTTTATGCTTCATACACCGGTTCGCAACAAGGTGTAACCGTTCGCGATCTGAAGTTGAACCAACTTTCGTTCTTTAACACGGGGTTCAATGCCAGCGGTATCGCTCCGGGGCCTAACAATGATGTGTACTTGGCTTCTGGAAACCATCTGTACAACTATAGCGCCAATGGTGCTTTGATAACCGACATGACTTTCCCCGACGGCGGCATCAACTACACAAGCGTAGCCGTTAGCGGAGACAAGGTGTATGCATCGTATACCGGTTCACAACAGGGTGTAACCGTCCGCGATCTGAAGTTGAATCAACTTTCATTCTTTAACACGGGCTTCAATGCCAGCGGTATCGCTGCCGGACCTAACAATGATGTGTATTTGGCTTCCGGAAACCACCTGTATAACTACAAAGTCGACGGCACCCTCATAACCAATATGACCTTTCCGATCGCCACCATCAACTATACCGACGTAGCCGTTAGCGGCGGCAAAGTGTATGCTTCGTACACGGGTTCGCAACAGGGCGTAACCGTCAGAGACTTGAAGCTGAACCAGCTTTCGTTTTTTAATACGGGCTTCAATGCCAGCGGCATCTCGGCCGGGCCGAACAATAACGTGTACTTGGCTTCAGGAAACCACTTGTACGATTACAACGTCAACGGTACCCTCATAACCAATATGACGTTTCCTATCTCAACCATCAATTACACAGACGTAACCTTTAAATAATGCCGGCATTAAAGATGAGACGCAGAGCATAAGGCAGATTGACCGTTAACCAATCTGCCGCAAACGGAGCGACAGACCTCAGCCTCTGCCGGATCTTTCCAGACAGAGGCTTTTTTTATTGCTGATGCCCTATGCTGATTGTTAACGTGCCGACAACCAGAGCAGCAGTCAATGCATGATCACTTTGGCGCCCTGACCTTGAACGACCCTATGATACAGGTTTCGGCATCGCCTGCCGGTTCTTCATTGTGCGAATTTATTTCAGTTGCATTTAAGATTTATCGTATATCATAGCGTCTGGAAAGCAGTGGTCTTTCCAATTATTTATTTTCAGGCGTAGTCTGGAAATCACATCAAAACACTTCATAGGTATATGATGAATTTAATCAAAAAAGCAGTAATCACCTTCATTATGGCTATCTCTTTCGGTGCAAGCACCGTTGTTTTGGCTGAAGATGCAAAAGCCGCAGAAGTTATTGCGCATCTTGAAGCAGCGATAGCCGAAATCGGCAAACATGATTTCAATGCCGCTTATACACACGAGAAAGCAGCACGTAACGCTTCTGAAGAAATCGTCGGCAACGAAACTGTTGTAAAGCAAGGCCTTGATAGCATTATCAAAGCGCAAATCATCGGTAAAAGTGCAGATGAAGAAAAAGCCATTGCTGAATTAAACAAAGCATTAGGCTTTTACAAGTCGATCAATCACTAAGATCCGATTTTAATTGGGGCAGGGTTAACTTAAGTTGATCCTGTCTACCATTAAAACTACCGCCCACCCCCTCCTGATTTTTTTGCCCGGCCTAGCCGAGCTCCCTTGCTTTCATGCACAAATCTTACCAGCCGCAATCCTGCTATATATGCCCCCTTTGCGCGGCCTCACTACAGCTTAATCAATCGGCTAAAAATTACGTTTGCGAAAACAACCATCAATTCGATCTTGCAAAAGAAGGTTACCTGAACCTTTTGCCGGTGCAGTTCAAACATTCTGCGGAACCCGGCGATAACAAGCAAATGATGCAGGCCCGGCGAGAGTTTTTGGAAGCCGGTCATTATGAACCGCTGGCCAAAGCGGTATCGATGATGATTGATGCAAATCATCCCAATCATCTGCTGGATCTGGGTTGCGGCGAGGGCTATTACAGCCGGAAGATTGAAACCTATTGTTCAAATCCGATGATGCTGCATGGCGTCGATATTGCCAAGTTTGCAGTCGCCGCAGCCGCGAAAAAACAGCCCAACGCCCGATTCATCGTCGCAAGCGCCAACCGGTTGCCTTATGCAGACCGTTATTTCGATTTTGTATTGAGAGTATTTGCCCCGTCAAACGATGATGAACTGAAACGGATACTAAAACCGTCAGGGCTTTTACTAACCGCAACACCGGGTCCCAGGCATCTGTGGCAATTAAAACAATTCATCTATGCCGAAGTGAAGGAACATGCTTTGGAGAATGAACTGCCGCAAGGTTTCGAGCGCATTAATACACAGCGTATCAGTTATAAAATCACCCCGGCTCCCGAACAAAGAATCGCCCTGTTGCAAATGACGCCGTTTGCGTGGCGAGCCGACCCAAGCGTCCAACAAGCCATTAAAGATGCGGAGGAACTGGAAATAGAGACCGATTTTGTTTTGACGCTGGCCGTAAAATTAAAATCTTAATTCTTAGCGCCCTACCCTTCCGGCATTGCGCCCGATACCATGAACGTATAACATCTGACCAGTCATTACGTTGAGGTTATAAGCATGAGCAATGAAACAGCACCGGATTCAAGCCTCACCCTGATCAAGGCATTATCTAAAGCTAATGCCTGTAGCCTCATTGAAACGCATATCTCCTGGCTGCTGCTGACCGGCCAATACGTCTACAAGATCAAAAAACCGGTTAACTTCGGTTTCCTGGATTTTTCCACGCTGGAAAAACGCCGCTTTTGCTGTAATGAAGAACTAAGGCTGAACGAGCGCTTAGCCGCCGAGCTGTATCTTGAAGTTGTACCGATAACCGGCACTGAGGATCAACCCCAACTGGGCGGTGCCGGCGTAGCCATCGAATACGCCGTCAAGATGGTTCAGTTTCCTGCCGGACAATTGTTAGGCGAATACGCCAGAACCGGTCAACTAGGTACCGATCACATCGATCAACTTGTCGATATTGTTGCCGATTTTCATCAAACGATTGCGCAAACCGACAGCAAGTCTCCCTATGGCGATAGCGCCAACATCAACCATTGGTTTGCCGAGAATTTCGACCATATCAAACCGTTACTGGTCGACAATGCTGAAAAACAGCAGCTACAGCGCATCCGGCAATGGGGCGATACCGAATGGCACAAGTTGACCGGGTTGATGCAGCTGCGCAAGCAACAAGGCTATGTCCGTGAATGCCACGGTGATCTGCATCTGGGCAATATGACGCTGATAAACGGTAAGGTCACCTTGTTCGATTGCATCGAGTTTAACCCGATGCTGCGCTGGGTCGATGTAATCAGCGAAGTGGCTTTTTTGTTCATCGACCTGCTGCACTTCGGATATGACCGCTACGCTTACCGTTTCCTTAACCGCTATTTGCAACGCACCGGCGATTATCAAGGATTGGCGCTGCTGCGCTATTACCTGGTTTACCGTGCGCTGGTGCGGGCCAAGGTTTCTTTATTACGCATGGCGCAGCAGCAGGGCGACGATGCCGTTACCAAACAGGCGCGTTGCGAATACGCGGCGTTTGCCGGCCTAGCCGAGCGTTTTACCACAAGCCGCCGACCTGCTCTGATCATTACCCACGGCTATTCTGGCTCAGGAAAATCCACCCTAGCCGCTCAGCTCGCCGAAAAAATCGGCGCCTTCCAGATCCGCTCCGACATAGAGCGCAAACGGCTGTTCGGCTACCAAGCTTATGCGCAAACCGGCAGCGGTATAGACGACGGGCTTTATACCCAAGATGCGAGTCTAAAAACCTATCAACATCTTAAAGAACTTGCCCGAACCGCGCTTGAAGCCGGTTTCCCGACAATTGTCGACGCTACCTTTCTTAAAGCCGGACAACGCGAATTGTTTCGGCAGCTTGCAGCTGACTGCGGAGCGCCGTTTCAGATCATTACTTTTCAAGCGTCCGATCGGGAATTGTGCCGGCGCATCAAACAACGGCAAAACGATGCATCGGAAGCCACTGTAGACGTACTGCATCGGCAGCAGCAATCGGCACAGCCGCTGTCGGAGCAAGAGCAATCCTGCGTAATAACGATTGATACCGAGAACGGCAATGCTCTGGAAACCCTGTTGGATAACTTTCAATGACCGGTTTTTACTGGCGATAATTTCTTTTTCAGCGCTATGCGCGTAACATCGAGGCGCAGCAGCTTTAATGATTACATTCCATCAAAAAACGAACGGCATTGCATCCGCTTATGGAATCTGCTTTGCCTTTAGGAGGTCAAAATGAATGAAGACACATTAAATATCGAAATCAGAAAATTCCTCAAAAACGTCGGCATCACCTCGCAACGTGAGATTGAACACGCCGTACTCAAAGCGGTTGAAACCGGAAAACTGAACGGTTCCGAAACCCTGGACATCAAGATGACCCTGGATGCTCCGGCTATTGGCATCAGCCATAGCATCGAAGGGAAAATAGCGCTCGAATAGATAGCTTAAGCTTGGCCTGGTTCACATCAACTCGGTTTAAATCGGCGAGGTTTTTACTACTGAATCGCCACAACAGGCGGAGGATAAAAACCATGAATAAACATTTAAAATTAGTCAGGGAATTTCACGACACATTTTCACTCCCGCAAGCAGAATATGGGGCAAATACGCGCTTGTCCGACATGGATATTGTTGAACGTCAAGCACTGCTGATGGTGGAAGGCAGTGCGGTATTAAAAGCGATTAAAACGGGAGAGATGGTTGAAATGCTGGCCGGTCTGGTTAATCTGGCTTATTACGCATTGGACGCTATCGCAATACGGGGCAGCGACGTTACAGACCGTCCGGTAACATGGCGGAATGACGGCTTCGTCATATCCATCATGCGCACCCTGTCCGACAAAATCAACAACTGCACCTCCGGCGGCGCCGATGCTTATTCGGACGTGTATTGCCTGTGCGTTCATTTAACAAGCAATTTTATCAACGCGGATTTCGATAAAGCCTTTCAGATGATCCACGACAGCAAGTTGTCCAAACAAGCTAAAGCGCCCGACTTGAGCGAATGTCTTTATGAATGATTTTTAAATGGCCATCTAAAATGTGCTCGGCATAGGCCGGAATAAGGCCATCCAAGTGCGCAACGCGAGGCGGCGTTTCCGGCAGAATTTTGAGTGTTAAAGCGGGAATATATTCCTGCTCTATTTGGGAAAAATCATTTCCTCGGGACGGATCAGCTTATCGAACTCTTCCTCGGTCACAAAACCGCCGGAAACCGCCTCTACCCGTAAGGTACTGCGATTTTTAAAGGCCCGTTTCGCAATTTCTGCGGCATTGTCGTAACCGATGCGCGGCACCAAGGCGGTAACCAGCATCAGCGAACTTTCCATCAACTCGGTAATACGGTCGACATTCGGTTCAATACCGGCAATGCAGTGATCGGTGAAACTGATCGCCGCATCGCCGATAAGACGGATCGACTGGAGCACATTATAAATAATGACCGGCTTGAACACATTGAGTTCCAAATGCCCTTGCGCCCCGGCAAAGGTGACGGTGGTGTGATTACCGATGACCTGTGCGCAAACCATCGTCATCGCTTCGCATTGGGTCGGGTTCACCTTGCCCGGCATGATTGAAGAGCCCGGTTCGTTTTCAGGCAGCGACAGTTCGCCGATGCCGGAGCGCGGACCTGAGCTCAACAGGCGGATATCATTGGCTATTTTATTGAGGCTGACCGCGATGGTATTTAGCACCCCGGAGATTTCCACCATTGCGTCGTGCGCGGCCAACGCCTCGAACTTATTGGCCGCGGAAACGAACGGCAACCCGGTGAATTTCGCGACTTCTTCGGCAAACTTGTCGCCAAAACCCGGCTTAGAATTCAGCCCCGTACCCACTGCTGTACCGCCTTGCGCCAAGGGATACAGCCGTTTGAGACTGTCGTTGATCCGGTCTATGCCCAATTGCATCTGGGCGGCATACCCGGAAAACTCCTGCCCCAAGGTCAGCGGGGTTGCATCCTGCAAATGCGTTCGCCCGATCTTGATTATTTCGCTCCATGCCTTGGATTTCTCCGAAAGCGCGCAGTGCAAATGTTGGAGCGAGGGAATCAGCGAATGGTGCAACTGCTCGACTGTCGCGATATGCATGGCCGTCGGAAAAGCGTCATTCGAAGACTGGCTGCGGTTGCAATGGTCGTTCGGATGAACCGGCGTTTTAGATCCCAAAACGCCGCCGAGACGCTCGATAGCCAGATTAGAAATCACCTCATTGGCGTTCATGTTGGACTGGGTGCCGGAACCGGTCTGCCAGACAACCAGAGGAAAATTGTCGTCCAGGTTGCCGTCGATAACTTCTCGGGCGGCCCCCGCTATCGCGTAGCCGGTTTTTTCGTCAATGCTGTTCAGCGCGATATTCGATAATGCGGCGCAATATTTGACGATGCCCAACGCCCGGATCAAAGGCCGGGGCAGGCGTTCATTGCCGATGTTGAAGTTGATCAGGGAACGCTGGGTTTGTGCGCCCCAGTATTTGTCGGCGGGGACCTGTATGGGGCCGAAAGAGTCGGTTTCGGTACGGCTATTGTCGATACTTTTTGTCATGAGTGTCCTCTGTGGTTGAGTTTAAGCGTGGACAAGCTCTAGCCGTAACAAGCCCTATGTTGGGTTGCCTCTGTTTGGAGGCAACCCACAACCTTTTCTCTACAAACTTATTTGAGCTGCTGATAATACTGAGCCAGATCCCTGATTTCTTCATCACTCAGTTGCTGGGCGATCAGACGCATGCGACTGTAAATATCGTTATGCCGCCGGCCGTTTTTATAAGCTGCCAAGGTTTTCGCAAAATAATCGGCCTGTTGCCCCGCCAGCGCCGGAATATCCATTTTTTCGCCCTGCCCTTCGTTTCCATGACAAACAAAACAGGGCGGCAGGATGCGTTTGCCGTCACCCTGCTCAACCATTTTTTCCGCTCTGGCAAGGTTCCGGTTAGCCGATTTGTTTTGTGGCGGCGGCAGGGAATTGAACCAGACCGCGAGATCGGCGGCATCCTGCTCGGTCAGTCCCTTGGCAATCGAGGTCATCGAATCATGACTCCGGCTGCCGTTAAAATAATCGCGCAACTGTTTGTAGGTATAAGTGGCGACCTGTCCCGCAAGCGCCGGAATCGCCGGAAGCGTTTCGTCATCCCGGGTTTCCTCCTTCATGCCCTGACCTTTATCGCCATGACAGCTCTTGCAGGATTCGGCCAGGTCCTTACCCTTGTTTACGTTGCCGTTTTTAACCCTGTTCAGCGCTTCAGGCGTCCAGGCAATTTGAGAAGCAGGCTCGGCATTAGCCGAAAGCGGTGCAATAAACGCCAGTAATAGCAGCATTCGTTTCATGTTTAAAATCCCCATGCAGATGAACCCGAAGTGTTCATAAAAAAGAACTGTAAGATTGGATAACCGAAGCTGATGGCCATTAATACGGCAATCACTTTGTTCCAGGGTTTAAAGTCGTTCAACCATTCGGGAAGCGACTCTACTGCATGTATCGGTTCGGCAAATTCAATTTGTTGGTCGAATGCTTCCGAAGCGGGACTCAACTGGGTCTTTGCCAGATTGTAGATAAACAGACAAGCCGACCCCAGCAATATCAAGCCGCCCAGTATCATCATCAATTCGTAAGGCTTCCAGGACAGCGTCAGCAGGTTATTGTAAACAACGCTGGAAATGCGGCGGGGCTGGCCTAGCAAGCCCAGCACATGCCAGGGCGTCGTCAATATGCTCATGCCGATAAACCATGTCCATAGCTGAACCAGGGCCATCGATTCGGAAAACAATGGTTTTTTAACCAGCATGGGCCACAAATAATAGGCAATCGCGAAATACATGATGACGGTGGTGCCGGCAAAAATCAGATGGAAGTGTCCTGGCACCCAGGCGGTGTTGTGTATCATCGCGTTCATTGCATAACTGGCGTTGACGATGCCGCCGAAGCCGCCAAAAATCAGCATCAGTAACGACAAAATAACCGCCAGCACCATCGTATTGGTCCAAGGCAAACTGCCTATCCAACCGAACAACCCTTTGCCGCCGCGCAAGCGTCCGGCAATTTCCAGTGAGGCGATAACGGTAAAACCCGTCACCAAAGTAGGCAGGGCGACCACGAAAGTGCCGATGCCGTGCAGTAACTTCCAACCCTTGGCCTGTTCAGGATCCATATAAAGATGATGAAAGCCTATCGGCAGCGCGAACACGGCCAGTACGATAAAGGCAAGCCGGGCCATTTCATCGCTGAACAGGAAGCCGCCCGCCTGTTTGGGTACAAACACGTAAAAAGCGGTGTAGGCGGGAATCAGCCAGAAATAAACGATCGGATGCAAAGTCCAGGCGAATAGCGTTCTGGCCAGACCCGGATCAACCGTATCGATCCAGCCCAAGGACAGCGGAATCAATTGAAACAACACCTCCAAGGCGACACCGGCGCTGGTCCATAGCCACAGCAAGGCATTCATTGCGGTGGCAAACATCGCTAAAGGCACCGGTTGCCCGGGCTTGGCTTTTTTCCATTGAACAAACATCACCAGCATGATCACGCACCAGACCCATGAGCCGACAACCAGCAAGGTGGCGCCGATATAAAATGCCGCATGCGCGACAATAGGCGGGTAAAACGTATAAAGCACCGAAGCCTTGCCGGTAAGCAAAGGGATCGCGGCCAGCACGACGCCGAACAAGGCGAGCCAGAATGCGCCCCATGCCAGCGGCTTGTTCCATACCGGTTGTTTCAGGCTGGTGGCGGCGATGTAATAGCCAAAACCCATGATAAAAAAGGTCGTCAGCACAAACGCCATCAATACCCCGTGGGTGCTGACCGAGGCAAAATACACACTGGGCGAGTCCAGCGCGGAAATAAAACCGCTACGTTCCAATACCTGATATTCGCCCATGAAACAAGCCAGGATGAAGGCGATAAAAGCCACCCAGAGATGGCTTAACGCCAATTTTCGTTCAGCTGCATCATTCATTGTTTGATCCTCCTTTAGCAGACGATTTGGCCGGAGCCGTCCAGTTTTCTTTGGCGATTACGGAAATATTGCTCCACATGTGGTTATGGCCCAAGCCGCAATATTCATTACACAACATCGGATACTCGCCCGGTTTCGGAAAAGTGGTGGTTATTTCCGCGACATAACCCGGCACAATCATCGTGCTCATGTTGGTCATCGGGATATGAACGCCGTGCAAGACATCCATACTGACCCAACGGAAGGTTAATGTTGTTTCGGCGGGAACGGTGATATGTTTGGGGAAAAAGGAATAACGTCCGGCCACCATTCTGACTGTGACATTGCCCTTGTCATCGACTTGCACGCCCAGATTGTCCTCCGCAAATTCCTTGTTTAAATGCAGGCTGGCGGAATCAATAGTTTCAACCTTGCTGGGCGGGTTAACGCCGTGGAACAGCGCATCGATGGTGATGATGCCGACGAAAAGACCGATCACAATCAGCGAGATGGTGATCCATTTTCGTTCCAGTTGATCGATATGAATGGCACGAAGCTGCGCGTAAAAGTCCCGCAAGAGCTGTGCATATTTTTGTTTTAATGGTTCTATTTGCATAATGAACCCCTAGCCTCGCGGCAGAAATACGCCGTAATAAAGAAACAGCCATGCGACGACCATGCCGCCGATAACCAATGACATTAGTGCAAAAGTGCCGATTGGCGGGCTTTCGAGAATACGCTTGCGATCTTCTTCACTCATTTTATCCATCTCATCCTCTCTTTTAATTATTATGAATAACACCCGGTTTTTATAGTACACCATTGCCCGCTATTTCAATAAAAGCATTACGGTAATCCAAGCATGCGGTTTGGAAATCAGCGAATTTAATCCAGAAAAAGATTTTAAAAATAAAACCGTATACTTGATGAAAGATATTATTGAGGCGTTCTATGGCGAACCACAACGTATCCGTTACTGGCAAGACTTAGGAGTTCCCGTGCTTTTTACAGGTGAAGATCGAATGGTTCGGGGAATGACGCCTTCAGGGTAATAGGTTCCGTGACGCGGCGATAAAATAAACTCGTTCCAACGGCCAAAATCTTCTTCCAAAGCGGAAATGACATGAGTTAAAAAATTTTCCAGGCCAATAATCTGTACCAGTTTTTGGATGTCGGTAACGGTAAGAATCTTCATTATTTGTCTGTTCGTAACCGGTTAAGCCGCATGCTTTAAGCCGAATTGAATGAAAAACTGGCCGGATCCGGGCGGCGAGTCTTGTTCGTAATACAGTGCTTCAAGCGTCAGGTTGCCCTCCGTTCCCAGCGTTGAACCGGTCAGCAAGGTACGAAAATCTTTACCGCCGATTAACTGGTGGGTAATGGTCAAGTATAGCCTTGATAACTGCCTGTCCCTGATCATAGTGTCAAGCATCTGGGGCCCGGCAATAAGATAAATAGTCTTGTAACCCAGCGCGCTTAACTGACGAATCAAAGGCGCGCCCCGAACCATTCGATCTTCACCTGTAAAAAGCACGGGGACTCCTAAGTCTTGCCAGTAACGGATACGTTCTGGATCGGCGTTTCTCCCCGTAGCAATATAAACCGTCTGCGCATGTTCCTGAAGACTGTGATGAAGCGGGAAATTCAGACTGGCGCTGGCGATTATCACTGCGGGCTGGGGTTTTAAACCGTTGTTCCGGCGCCATTCAACATGATCTTTGTTTCTGACCTGCAAGATGTTGCCCAAACGTCCCGCACCCAGCGCCCGCATATAGCCGCCATGCGTAATCAGGCAATCCGCCTGCGCATGTAGTTCCATGAACAGGCCAAAGTCAGAGGCTGTTGTTATATGCTTGGGGATATAGGTGTCTTGAGCCGCATCTTCCAACGCAATGCGCCCGTCCAGACTCGACAGAAAGTTGGCGTAAACAAAAGGCGATTCGATTGAGCCCTGTTTATGCAATTGATGGGCAAGATAGAGGCCTTTAATGGAGACTTTTTCGCAGGGAGAAGGATAGATTTTTTGCATAAACATACCCCTTTTGCGTTTGAAAGTTCGATGTCAGCCCGAGTGAAAGTTGCCGGGGGCGCACTGGCTGATCCTTAACCAACCGCCGAATTCAATGCGCGATGAGTATATTAATCAGTCTGGAAAGTTTCCTTGCAGCGGCGTTAATAGCCGTTTCTTGATACGAAATCAAAGCATTTAAAGAAAAGAGGCGGAATTACCCGCCCCTTTCCTTCGAAGCTGTATTGATGTTATTTTTTATTGTTGTTGCCGGCTTTAATGTGCTCTACAGCCGCTTCAGCATGTGAGGTAGCCACGCCTACGTGGCCCAAAGTGCCTTGATCAATAGCTTCCTGCAACTCTTTAGCTCCGGCGTCTAAATGGTTTTTTGCCACGCTCTTAGCGACTATGGAGGCTGCCAGCGCATCTTCCAATGCCGCCTTTGCGTGTTCGAGTAAAAGCGGTGTGTGTCCGGCTTTACCATGTTCTACCGCCGCATTAGCGTGTTTCAGCGCTTCAGAAGCATGGTCTTCAGCAAAAACAGAAGTACTTAAAAGAAGTAATAAACCTGCACATACGGATGCTAATTTTTTCATAATTCTCTCCTCATATTAATGTTTATATTTAGTTGTCGATACCACGTTTTATTTTTCTCTTTGAAAAATGGCGAAAACTCTTACGAATCGACATATATATTCATATCATCATGTAATTTATTTTGCAATACCCATGAGTTTACGAGGCGAATACATTAAAAACACTTGGAATACCCGGAAACAGGTCCTTTGATAATGGCCGATCAACAATCAACGCCAAAGTTGATAAATATACTTGCGCTTGAGCTTTTCCCATCCGAAGAAAATAGCTTGCAGCCATTGCGGCGGTGCAGGCTCCAACGCGCTATCAAACAAACCGTTTTTACTGCCTTGTTCAACAACCGGATCTTCCAGCCAAAGTGTTTGTATGCCTAATTCGGCATCTATTTTTTCAAACTGATTGTCGATAGGCTCGGAAATTTTGTGCGCCGCTATCCAATCCAGTCTTTTTTGTGCGGTAGCGCTGTCGATAATATAGGAATCGGCGAATCTGACCCGGGAACCTACATAGAGATACTGCCCCGCTTTCCTCTGGCTTTTAGGCGTAAAAAAATTACCGCCCGAACCGATATAAATGACTTTATTTCCGGGAAATTGTACGCTTTGATCTAATGCGCGCTGTAACCCTATAGCAAAATCTTTGGCGAACACGGCATCGTCTTCTAAAATCAAATTAAACTCGCTGTCCGCAACCGCTACTTTTTGCAAGGCGCAAAGATGCTTCATCGCACAGGATTTTTGCGCCGGAGAGAGATTATTATCATCGGTAAAATATCGATCGATGATTTCATCGTTCAGCTCATCCGCATCCCAATCGAAAATAAATTCGGCTGGCAAAGCATGCTCGGACAGCTGCTTTTCCATAAATAAGCGGCGTTGAGTGAATTTTTTTACATTCAGCACATAAACACGAGTTGGTTTTTTGACAGGTGGCATGTAAATGATCCTAAAAAATATTTGCTTGGTAGCGATTAGCCAAGGGCAGGCAATTAACCGGCCCTCCTCATTACCCAATATAACCCACCGCAGGATGACGGCTCAGCGATAACTTATATTCCCCTAGCCAGTTTTTCCGCATATCCGGTGTAATTGCGCGGCGTCAACTCCAGCAAAATGGCCTTCGCTTCAGCGGGAATTTCCAGTTTTTCAATAAACGCCTGCATTTGTTCGGGAGTAATGCGTTGACCTCGGGTCAGTTCCTTTAATTTCTCATAGGGTTTTTCGATACCGTAACGACGCATTACGGTTTGGACCGGTTCCGCCAACACTTCCCAGTTGGCGTTGAGATCGGCTTCAATCGCATCGACGTTGATTTGTAACTTGGATATGCCTTTCAAGCTGGCCTGGATGGCGATACTGGTATGGGCAATGCCGACACCGATATTTCTCAACACGGTCGAGTCGGTCAAATCCCGCTGCCAGCGCGACACCGGCAGTTTTTCGGCTAAAAAGCCGAATAAGGCATTGGCAATCCCCAAATTGCCCTCGGAATTCTCAAAATCGATCGGGTTGACTTTGTGCGGCATCGTGGACGAGCCGACTTCACCGGCGATAGTTTTTTGTTTGAAGTAACCCAGGGAAATATAGCCCCAGATGTCGCGGTCGAAATCCAGCAAGATGGTGTTGAACCGGGACAAGGAGTGGAAATACTCGGCAATATAATCGTGCGGTTCAATCTGTATGGTGTAGGGGTTAAATTGCAGTCCCAAGGATTCGACGAAGTTTTGGGAAAATTCCGCCCAATCGACATCGGGATAGGCCACGCAATGCGCATTGTAGTTGCCCACTGCGCCGTTTATTTTGCCTAATAATTGCACGGCGGCTAATTGGTCATACTGGCGCTGCATGCGTGCGGCAACGTTGGCGAATTCCTTGCCTGTGGTAGTCGGCGTGGCCGATTGCCCGTGGGTGCGCGACAGCATCGGCTGGTCTGCGGTTTCCACGGCAATGGTTTTGAGCGCCGCGATGCAGTCGCCCATTTGCGCCAGAATCACCTCACGGCCTTCTTTAAGCATCAGCGCGTAAGACAGATTGTTGATGTCTTCCGAGGTACAGGCAAAATGGATGAATTCGCTGACTTTTTCCAGCTCTGTGCAACCTGCGATCTTTTCTTTCAACAAATACTCAACGGCTTTGACATCGTGATTGGTGGTTTTTTCGATGTCCTTGACGCGCTGCGCGTCGGCTTCTGAAAAATCGCTGACGATGTTGTTTAACAACTGCGTTGCAGCGTCGCTAAACGGGCTGACTTCGGTAATCAACGGATGATTGGCCAAAGCTTGCAGCCAGCGCACTTCAACGAGCACTCGAAAACGAATCAGGCCGTATTCGCTGAAAATTGGGCGCAATACAGTTACTTTGTCGGCATAGCGCCCGTCGATAGGGGAAATAGCGGTTAAGGCAAAATTAGTCATGGGTGTGTCCGGGTATTTTAGTATGTTGTTATTCGTTAGATTTGGATTCAATAATACCGCCGCCTAAGCATATTTCTCCATCGTAAAAAACGACGGATTGCCCTGGAGTGATTGCTCTTTGCGGCTGGTCAAAGGTAGCTTTGCACCTGTCTTCGCCTATCGGCTCTAAATAGCAGGTCTGATCAGCCTGACGATAACGGGTTTTAGCGGCGCAACGTATGGGTTTAGTTAACGGCTGATTGCTGCACCAATCCAATTGGCTGGCTTCCAGTGTGTTATGCAACATCAACGGATGATCGTGACCCTGGCCGACAATCAGCACGTTGTGCTCCAAATCTTTTTCCAGCACATACCACGGTTCATCCGGCGCATTTTTAACGCCGCCGATGCCTAAGCCCTGGCGCTGCCCGAGCGTGTAGTACATTAGACCGTGATGTTTACCGATATACCGCCTTTCGGGAGTACGCATTTCGCCCGGTTGCGTGGGCAGGTAACGTTGCAGAAATTCAGTGAACTTGCGCTCGCCGATAAAACAAATGCCGGTGCTGTCTTTTTTGCGGCTGTTGGCAAAACCGGCTTTATCCGCCATAGCCCGGATTTCCGGTTTATGCAGATGGCCAATCGGAAACAGCGTGCGCGACAGCTGCTTTTGTCCCAGCGTGTAAAGAAAATAGCTTTGCTCTTTATTCGGGTCCAGGCCTTTTAACAAAAAGAACTCACCGTCTTTTTCCGCCACGCGCGCATAATGACCTGTAGCGATATATTCGGCACCCAAGTCTTCAGTCGCATAATTCAGGAAGGCTTTGAATTTAACATGCTTGTTGCACAGAATATCGGGATTAGGCGTGCGGCCCGCTTTAAATTCGGACAGGAATACTTCAAATACCTCATCCCAGTATTCGGCGGCAAAATTCACGGTTTTCAGTTCTATGCCCAATTTATCGCAGACCTGCTGGGCGTCGGCGAGGTCTTCCATTGCCGTGCAGTACTCGGTGCCGTCATCTTCTTCCCAGTTTTTCATAAACAAACCGGTGACTTGATGGCCTTGTTCCAAAAGCAGCAAAGCGGTTACCGAAGAATCGACACCGCCGGACATGCCGACGACTACATTTTTACTCATGGTCAAGGTCGATAAATGATTTAAGTAGTGATAAGGGGTGGCGTTGCCCGCTGAGATATTCGTCTATACTGATAAGCACTAGAGGGCTACGCAAACGATGGCGCTCCGCTTCGATTTCATCGCGAGTCAGCCAGCGCGCGGCGACTATGCCGTCATCCAGTTGTTGCGCCGGGTTATGCGAATGGCAGCGACCCGAAAAGCACACCCTGACAAAGCTCGGCGAGTCAGGATTTTTTCGCCAAAGCTGGATCGAAACAACGTATTCAGGCTCAAACCGCCATGCGGTTTCTTCCAATACTTCACGTTTGACAGCGGCAATCAGATCCTCGCTTTTTTCCAGGTGCCCTGCAGGTTGATTGAATTGAAGTCCGCTGGAGGTTTCTTCTTCCACGAGTAAAAAACGTCGGTCTTGTTCAATAACTGCGGCAACTGTAACGTGTGGTTTCCAAACCATTGCAAAATTCCGACTGCAAAAGCCGATATTTTACTAGATTTGGATAGATTATGCTGGTAAAAAAGACACAACCAGAAAGACTCAAAATGCTTGTTAATTTTGTTGCAAACATAAAGAGTTGAAATTCCCCCTGATTGGCACTATGTTAAGTGCTTAAAATAATTTCGTTATTACCGTTATGTCCGATTTTGATCCGTTTAAAGATAAAGATGGCGGCCTGGCCATTCAGGAAGCCAAGCCTAAGCTGAAAAAACCGCCTTTATACAAGGTTATCCTGCTGAATGATGACTTTACACCGATGGATTTTGTCATTGAGATTTTGATGGATTTTTTTGCGATGTCTGAAGAAAAGGCGACTCAGGTGATGCTGCAAGTACATACACAAGGTGTTGGTGTGTGCGGAACATATTCTAAAGATGTTGCTGAAACCAAAGTATATATTGTTAATGACTATTCACGGGAACATCATCATCCGTTGATGTGCTCGATGGAAGAAGTGTAGGTTGGAGAGCTTATGTTAAGTAAAGAACTTGAAATCACATTAAATAATGCCTTTAAAAATGCACATGACAAACGCCATGAATTTATCACGGTTGAACATTTGCTGCTGGCATTGCTCGAAAACCCTTCCGCGCAGCCGATTTTAATAGCATGCGGTTGTGACATTAAGGCGCTACGCGGCCAGTTAACGCAATTTATCGATGAAACCACCTCCCTAATTCCGGCGGGTATCCAGCGGGAAACCCAACCTACCCTGGGATTTCAGCGGGTTCTACAACGCGCTGTGTTTCATGTCCAGGCATCCGACAAGAAGGAGGTTTCCGGCGCCAATTTATTTGTAGCTTTGTTCAGTGAGCAGGATTCCCATGCGGTTTATCTGCTAAATAAGCAGGATATTTCAAGACTGGATGTGGTTAATTACCTGGCTCACGGTATTTCAAAAATCGATCCTGAAAACGACCCGTCAACTAGCAGGTCGCAGGAATCCGGCAATCCCGATGCCGAAGCGACCGGCAGCCCTTTGGATAAATACGCCACCAACCTCAATGAAGAAGCTTTAAAAGGCCGAATTGACCCTTTAATCGGCAGAGAAGCGGAAGTCGAGCGCACCATTCAGACGCTGTGCCGCCGCCGCAAAAACAATCCTTTATTGGTCGGTGAAGCCGGCGTGGGCAAAACCGCTATTGCAGAAGGCTTGGCGAAACGGATTGTCGAGGAGCAAGTGCCGGACGTTTTGATGAACAGCGTGATTTACTCACTGGATCTGGGTGCTCTGGTTGCCGGCACCAAATACCGGGGGGACTTCGAAAAACGGCTTAAATCCCTGTTAACCCAGCTTAACAAGGAACCTGATTCGATCCTGTTTATCGATGAAATTCACACCATTATCGGAGCCGGTTCTGCTTCCGGCGGAGTGATGGATGCATCCAATTTGATTAAGCCGGCATTGGCTTCAGGCCAGTTGCGCTGCATAGGTTCTACCACTTATCAGGAATATCGCGGCGTTTTTGAAAAAGATCATGCCCTGGCGCGGAGATTCCAAAAAATCGATGTGCTTGAGCCTTCCGTTGAAGACACCATCCTGATTCTGAAAGGGCTTAAATCCCGTTTTGAAGAGCATCATGATGTTAAATATTCTTCCGATGCATTGCGTGTTGCGGCGGAATTATCGGATCGCTACATTACCGACCGGCATTTGCCCGATAAAGCCATTGATGTTATCGATGAGGCGGGCGCAAAGCAGCGCATGACCGCTGAAGCCGAGCGCAAACAGCTGATTGACGTTGCAGAAATAGAAGACATCGTATCCAAAATCGCCAGAGTTCCCGCAAAATCGGTATCTTCCAACGATATAGACAAGCTTGGCAACCTGGAAAAGAACCTGAAAATGCTGGTCTTTGGCCAGGACGAAGCTATTTCCGCATTGGCGTCGGCGATAAAATTATCGCGCGCCGGCCTCAGGGATACGCAAAAAACTATCGGCTCATTCCTTTTTGCAGGCCCTACAGGTGTAGGTAAAACCGAAGTGACGCGGCAGCTGGCTAAGGTGTTGGGCGTGGAATTGATTCGCTTCGACATGTCCGAATACATGGAGCGGCATACTGTTTCCAGACTGATAGGGGCCCCCCCAGGCTATGTGGGTTTTGATCAAGGCGGCCTGCTAACCGAGCAGGTGACCAAGCATCCTCATGCCGTATTGCTGCTGGACGAATTGGAAAAAGCCCACCCTGACGTATTTAACCTGTTATTGCAGGTGATGGACCACGGCTCATTGACCGATAACAACGGACGCAAGGCGGATTTCCGTAACATCATTCTGGTGATGACCACCAATGCAGGAGCGGAAGAAGGCAGCCGCGCCTCTATCGGCTTTACTCAGCAGGATCATGCGACCGACAGCTTGAAGGTTATCGAAAAAGGCTTCTCGCCCGAGTTCCGCAACCGTCTGGATGCGATCATCCAGTTTAAGCCGCTAGATATTTCAATTGTCGGCCATGTGGTTGATAAATTCATCTTTGAACTGGAAGCCTTGCTGGCGGACAAACATGTGACGCTGGCATTGGATGCCGATGCCCGGTTATGGTTGGCCGAAAACGGTTGCGATCCGAAGATGGGAGCCAGACCGATGGCGCGACTCATTCAAGAGAAAATCAAAAAACCGTTAGCTAATGACTTACTGTTTGGCGAATTGGCGCACGGCGGACATGTGCGGATTTACGTGAAAGATAACGAACTGAACTTCGATATAGAAAGCGCTGACTCGATTGTTCCTGAAGCCAATTTTTAGTACGAGGACTAACCAAGGAACTTGCGTTAATCCTGTCGATAACAGGATTAACGCATACGGAATGTAATACGGCCTTTGGTTAAATCATAGGGAGTCATTTCAACTTTAACGCTGTCGCCGGTAAGAATACGGATGTAATGCTTGCGCATTTTTCCTGAGATATGGGCCGTCACAATATGACCGTTTTCCAATTCGACGCGGAACATAGTATTAGGAAGGGTATCAATCACCTTCCCTTCCATTTCAATTTGATCTTCTTTAGCCATTTATAATAATCCAGGTAATTAAAACCGCCAATTATACCATAACCGCGTTTTTAACAACAGAAGTGTAATAGTGGTAAGGTATTTGTTTTTCAAAAATCCGTGCTTGATTGATTAAAACTTACTATTAATCAGCTTAATAAATTCACTTTCAGCAAAAATATCCATATTGTTTTCAACCCTATCCAGGTAGGTTTTACCCTCCAAATGATCGAACTCATGTTGAAAGATTCTTGCTACAAACCCACTTAGCTGAGCCTCCACTAAGCCGCCCTGTTGATCGGTATAGTGGATCATTATTTCATGATATCTCGGCACTAAGGCGCGTATCCCCGGAATACTCAGACAGCCTTCCCAGTCCTTTTCCTGAGTTTCAGACAAAATCTGAAAACCGGGATTAATCATCACTGTCGGCTCCATCAGCGGCGCAGATGGGTAACGCGGCGTAGGCCGCGAAGCCATGATGATGATACACTTTGACTCGCCGATCTGCGGCGCTGCAATGCCGACACCCGAGGTTGAGGCCAAGGTAGCCTGCATGGCCTCGATTATCCGCCTAACCTCGGCATCACGCACATCGGCAACCGCTTCGGCTTTTTGCCTGAGCACTTTTGCGCCCAATTGGGCAATTTCATATACGCCCGTCATTGAACCTCCTGCATAAGCAGTGCTTGCGCCTGAACCGGCTCTTCAGCGTCGTTTTTCTGTATCTGCTGATAGCTTCCGTCAGGCTGCAAAAGCCATGCTTGGCTGTTATCGGTTAAGTACAAATTCAGATCCTGCAGAATCCGGTTTTGCAATTTCTTATTCTCGATAGGAAAACAAATTTCAACACGGCGGAACATATTGCGATTCATCAAATCGGCGCTGGACGCGTAGACTTCCCTATCCCCGCCATTTTCAAACGCATAAACCCGCGCATGCTCCAAAAATCGCCCGATAATGGATCGTACTTCTATGTTTTCAGATACTCCCAAAACACCGGGCTTTAAGCAGCATACTCCCCTGACAATTAACTTAACCTCAACCCCGGCCTGAGACGCACGGTAAAGGGCCTGGATAGATTGCTCCTCAACAACGGCATTCACCTGGACAATGATTTTTGCCGGTTTGCCGTTTTTGGCATGGCGTATTTCCCGTTCGATTTTCTCCATCAAACCGCGATGCAAGGTGAACGGCGATTGCAATAGTTTATTCAACTTTGTTACTTTACCTAAGCTGGTCAGCTGAGCAAACACGCGGCGCACATCCTCGCCTAATTCCTTGTCGCAGGAAAACAGGCCGTAATCGGTGTAAATCTGCGCCGTCTTCGGGTGGTAGTTTCCGGTACCTAAATGCACATAATTGCGCAACTCCTTGCCTTCCCTTCTTAACACCAAACACATTTTGGCATGGGTTTTATAACCCACCACGCCATAAACCACATGCACCGCGGCTTCTTGTAGCTTCGAGGCTAAATCGATATTGGCTTTTTCATCGAATCGAGCCCTCAATTCGATAACCACTGTCACCACCTTGCCCGCTCTTGCCGCCTTGATTAAGGCGCCGACGATAGGCGAATCGGCTCCGGTTCGATACAGAGTTTGCTTAATGGCCAATACATCGGGGGAAACCGCCGCCTGACGTACAAATTCAACAACTGGCGAAAAGGACTCAAACGGGTGATGTAGCAGAATATCGTGACGTCTAATCGCAGCAAAAATGTCTTTGCTGCGTTCCAGTTGTTGCGGCACACTCGGTTTAAACGGAGGAAATTTAAGGTCGGGCCGACCGACCAGGTCATTAATCTCCTGAATCCTGTTCAGATTGACCGGCCCTTCAACCAAAAACAAACGATCACGGGTCATTTCAAAACGGTCCAGTAAAAACGTTACGGTTTCATCCGGGCAGTTGGCGTCGATCTCCAGGCGGACTTCATCACCGTAATTACGCATAGCCAGCTCGCCTTCCACGGCAAGTAGTAAATCGTCAATGGCATCGTCATCGACAAAAAAATCACTATTCCGGGTGACCCTGAATTGATAGCAGCCTTTGACATTCATGCCGTTAAATAACTGATCGATAAAAGCATGAATAATCGATGATAAAAACACAAAATCCGCCGGCCCGCTACCGGTTACCTCGGCAGGCAATTGAATAATCCGAGGTAACGCCCTGGGTGCTTGCAAAATAGCCCTGCCGCTGTTTCTGCCGAATGCGTCTTTTCCGGTTAAGGAAATAATAAAATTTAAACTCTTGTTGAGTATGCGCGGAAAAGGGTGCGCGGAATCCAGTCCAACCGGCGTTAGAATCGGCAACAATTCATCGTTAAAATAAGCTTCCAGCCATTTGTGCTGCGCCTCGGTCCATTCCTTACGGCGAATGAAACGAATATTCTCTTCAGCCAATTTTGGAATCAGAATCTCGTTAAGAACCTTATATTGCTCGCCAACCAATTGATGAGCGTGAATGTTAATCAGCTCCAGCTGCTCGCTGGGGGTCAAGCCATCCGAGCCAATAGCTTTGGGATCGATGGCCGCCATCTGGATAACACTGGCTACGCGGACCTCGAAAAACTCGTCAAGGTTGGAACAGGAGATGCACAAATAATTAAGCCGTTCAAGCAGTGGTACCTTCTCGTCTTTCGCCTGCGCCAACACCCGTTTGTTAAACTCCAGCAGGCTTAGTTCACGATTGATATAAAGTTCGGGCTTTTGAAGGTCGATCAGGTCTTCGGTCTCGTTTATGTCCATGTTTTACTCAAATTCAAAATCAGTCATGTAGGGTGCGCATCGCGCAACACCATCGTCAAATTCAATATAGGCGTGCATGCACCCTACCCTCTTTTCCCTTGTAAACCTCCGGTATGTACCGCAACAATACGCTGATCAGGCTTGAAGTAGTGTTTTTTGATTAAATCGTAAACAGCGTACATCATTTTCCCGGTATAGACCGGCTCAAGAGGAATTGCAGTTTTCAATTCAAAGTCTTCAATAAATGCGCTTAATTGCGCATTGGTTTTGGCGAAACCGCCAAAATGATAATCCAAGTTTATCTGCCAGTTATTACGCGATTGTGACAGTTTGGCTTCAACCTCGGCGTTCAAAAAGCCTGCGTTTTTTAACGCCGCAAATCCCAGCGCCGACGCCCGCTCAGGAACCGCATCAATAATACCCGCCAACGTCGTTCCGGTTCCGCAGGACACACACAGTGTATCGTATGGTATTGTTATTTCGGCAACCAGTTCCGCCACACCGTTCAACGCCAAATCTAAAGCGCCGCCTTCCGGCAACCAGTATTGTCCAGGCTTTAAGCCGGGCAAGTCATGCCAACCTTTATGCTGCCGGAGTATTCTATAGTCGGAACGGGAAACAAACCTCAGCTCCATGCCCCAGTTTTTCATGTCCAGTAATGTCGGCGTCAATGTTTCCGGCGGCTCGCCGCGGACAAGCCCGATAGTCTTTAGCTCTAACACCTTACCGACATAAGCCAAAGCATGTAAGTGATTGGAATAAGCGCCGCCCATGCTGACGATGGTATCTTTGCCTAATGACAGCGCATGATCAAGTATATATTTAAGTTTGCGCCATTTATTGCCGGAAATGACCGGTTGCAGCAAATCGTCCCGCTTCATCCACAGCTCGATTGGGTATTGCGAAAGCCGCGGATCTTCAATCTTTGTTAGAATCGACGGATTGAAGGTTTTTTCCAGCTTTATCAGTTCGGGGTGCATGTATGTGTGGACGTTATAATTTGATCGCAACCGGGCAGCAGATTATGGATCATTTCAGGTTGCTGAGTTTACCTGTACACAAACCCGACTACAACATTCCGCCCGGACAAAAGATTCTCGCTGTCGTGCAACTGGAAGACGGTAGCAACGGGGCCGTTAACCTGCATTGGGGATTGATTCCGTCATGGGCAAAGGATCGTGCTATTTCCAGTCACCTGATCAATGCCAGGGCCGAAACATTGACTGAAAAACCGTCGTTTAAAAAAGCTTACCGGCATCGACGATGCCTGATTCCAGCTACCGGTTTCTTTGAATGGCATGCGACTGAAGCCGGAAAACAACCGTACCATATCCACCGTCAAGATAACGGATTGTTTGCTTTTGCAGGTATTTGGGAACACTGGGAACATGAGCAGGAAACGGTTTATTCCTGTTCTATTATCACCACAGCCGCCAGCAACAAAATGACGCCTATTCATGACCGTATGCCTGTCATTATCATGCCCGATGATTACAATCGCTGGCTGAATAAGAAAAACACCGCTATCGAGATTGCTGATTTTTTAGCCGCCGACGCCTACCGTACTATGCAGATCACCCGGATCAGCACACGAGTCAACAACCCTCAGCATAACGACGAAAATTGTTTAATGTAGCGGAATTGATTAGTCACGAAGACTGCAAAGGGATACAAAAAATAAATAATGTATGGAAAATACAAAGACCACAAAGCTTCTGCTTCGTGGTCTTCGTGCGATCTGAGGCTATGCCTTGCTATTTTTTCTTGGACTTGGATTCAGCAGCCGACTCCTCGACAACCAACTCGGGTTTATAAGACTTATAGTCCGGCGCTATGCTGATCAATACCGTCAGCAACGCAGCCACATAGGGGACGGCTTGTACCGAAAGAATAGCTATCCATAGTCTGCCGCTAAAATTATCAAAATGCTCCAACGAAGCCATCATCCCGATTGCTATGCTCAACAATGTCAGCAATAGCAATTCCTGCCGTATGGTGAACAATCCGGCAAGTAAGGCGCCGTGCTGTTCAAACTTTGGAGTGCGCATAAACGGCTTGCCCGAAGTAAACAGACCCTGCAAAGTACCCTTGGCGACGGTATGCGTTAACGACAGCCCGGACAGCGATGCGCCCAACGATTGCCATACGGAACACGGAACACGGGCTTGGTATAGCCATAAGCCACGGATAATCTTGAAGCTGAATATACCGACAGTCGGCAATAAAAAGGCGTTGGCAGGCAATTCGCTGTGGATAGGATCGTAAAGAATCACCGCAGTCAAGATCAAGCTGGTGATGGTAAATACTAACGCCAACGCATCTGAAAACCACGGCAGCCAACCGGCAATGAAATAATACTTCTGGGCCGGTGTCAGCACGGGATCTTTAGAGGGCAAAAAGCTGCGCCAATGCGCCTTGATGATTTGCATCGCGCCATAAACCCAGCGATAGCGTTGGGTCATGTAACCGGACATGGTGTCCGGCATAACGCCCCGGCCAAACGAATCCTTGACGTAAACCGAATCATAGCCCGCTTCATATAGGCGCAAGCCCAGCTCGCTGTCTTCGCAGATACACCATTCCGACCATTTGCCCACTTCCAGCAACGCGGATTTCCTGATCATGGTCATCGTGCCATGTTGGATAATCGCGTTATATTCGTTTCTTTGCACCATGCCGATGTTGAAAAAACCGGCGTATTCCCAATAACAAAAAGACTTAAACATGCTTTGGTCGCGGTCGCGGTAATCCTGCGGCGACTGGATAAAACCGACGTTTTCGTTATCGAAATAAGGCACCATGCAGTTAAGCCAATCGGGCGACAGAATGTAATCGCTGTCGATCACGGCGATGATCTCGGCATCGGGAGCCGTTTGCTCCAGCGCATGATTGATCGCGCCCGCTTTAAAGCCGGGCCAATTTTCCAGATGGAAGAACCTGAATTTCGGTCCCAGCCGTTCGCAATCGGCTTTGACCGGTTCCCAAACCGCAGGATCCTTTGTGTTGTTATCCATCACCAGCACTTCCAGATTCGGATAATCCACCCTGTCCAAAGCTTCCAGCGTCATCCGCACCATATCGGGCGGCTCGTTATGGATCGGTAAATGTAAAGATACCTTGGGATATTTAAAGTCCGGGGACGGCGTAAGCGGCTGAAAAGTCCTGGCTGTTTTCCGGTGCCAGATGACTTCGGCTATTTCCAAGCTCTCGATCAACAGGATGACTGCCGCCATGACCTGCATCAAGATCAGTATGCCCCAAAAAACCATCGTAATGTTGGTTTGATATTGCTGTGCGCCTATCGACACCGACCAGAAAATCGTCGATGCCGCAAGATTGGCAATCAAACCGAAAAACAGCAGTCCCGGCAGCTTCATACTGCTGCGGGTAAACAAAAACAAAACCATTAAAATGATGCTGAAAACAGCCGCACCCGTTGCCCAGTGCTCCCAATTAGGCATCGCAATAATATCGCTGTCCATCGGGTATTTGGGTTGCCGATCCGCGTTAAAAATACCCCAATAGGCTCCGGCCGAGCCTTCCAAAGACATTTTCCAAGGTTGGTCAAACGCCTCTACGATATAGTAAGTGACTTTTTCGGCATCGGCGCGATTGAGAAATTCACGCAGAAATCTCGCCTGATTGGATACCGACGCGGTCGCATGCTTAAACGGTTGACCGTCCGAAGGCCAGCCGACCTCGGTAATGACAATAGGCTTGTTGGGGTATGCTTGTTGCACGGCGTGATAACGGTCGAAAACATAGTCGACTGCATCTTCGGCCGCAATGCCTTCCCAGTAAGGCAGGATATGCACGGCGATAAAATCGACTTCAGCAACCAGCTCGGGATGTTTCATCCACTCAGCCCAAGTCTCGGATGTACTGACCGGTCGCCATGTGTTTTTCTTTACTTCCCGGATATATTCGATCAGTTGTTCCGGCGGAATCTCGGCGCGGAGCAGAACCTCGTTGCCCACCATAATACGAACGATGTTGGGGTTGTTCTGACGAGCGACATTAATTAAGGTCTCGATTTCTTGCCGGTTTTTTTCAAGATTACCGTCGATCCAGGCGCCCACAGTCGTATTCAGATTATGCTTGGCGGCGAGTTCAGGAACTTTGTCCAGTCCTTTAAGCACGCTGTAGGTACGGACAGCATGCACTTTATTCTCGAGCAAGCTCAAGTCGTGATCAATATCCGCTTCGCTGGGGAAAGTATTGCTGGTTTGAGTATCCTGTTTTCTCATGGGGTCGAATGTGACGCCCATCGTGGTCTTGGTCCAAGGCTGCAATTGCAAGGGGTTGTTCACATAACTCCATATGCTGAAGTTAAGGAAGACGAGTAGAGCGAGTGCAATGACAGTAACTATCTTAGTTTTCATTTAGGTGCTCGGTTATTCTGTTTAAAATGAGAAAAATTTGTTTAATTGAAGATTTAAAAAATTGTGCTGCTCACCCTGTAAGCTTCCATTCCCCCTACTCGCGCCCCACTAGGCAAAGCCTTATCATTCGAAAAAATTAGACATAATAGGGTCAATATTTTACACAGGTTCCAGAACTAATAAGAATTTATTTAAAACCTATGCTGTCCGCTAAAAGCAAAACTTATTTTAGCGCTGCACAAGCAATCACTCCGTCCGCAGAGCCTCCAACGGCTCCAACCGGGCCGCTTTCATCGCCGGGGCCACGCCGGCGGCAATGCCGATCAACAATGACACCATACAAGCAGCTACGATATAAGCCCAGGCAAGCTCCACCGGCAAAGCGGGTAACGCAGACTCAAGAATCCTGACGACGATTATGCCCAACAACACGCCGCAAAGCCCTCCGGTAGCGCTTAGCGCCAAGGCCTCGCACAAGAACAATTGAAAAATGGTTTTGCGTTCCGCGCCTACCGCCCGCAGCAAACCGATTTCGGAAATCCGTTCGGAAACGGCGATGGTCATGATGGTAAATATGCCGACCGAACCGACCAGTAAGGAAATGCTGCCCAGCGCAGCTACCGCCAAGGTCAGGATATTCAGGATCGAATCCATGCTTTTAATCATCTGGTTCTGGGTGACGATAGTAAAGTCTTCGCTGCCGTGCCGCGCAATCAGGTTTCGCTTGACCGTTTTTTCTACTAAAGCAACTGCGGCGTTACTTTTATAGAGCAGATGGATTTCCATCAGGCTTTCCCGATCGAACAGTTCCAGCGCCTTAGCGGCCGGAATGTAAATAGTATCGTCCATATCGAAGCCGATCATCTGGCCTTTTTTTTCCATTACACCGATGACCCGGTAACGGTCGCTGCCGATCCTGATGCGTTGGCCTAGCGGGCTGGCCGTACCAAACAGTTCTACCGCCAATTTACTGCCCAGCACCGCAAAGGCGCGCGGATTGGTTTCTTCTTCAGGCAAAAAACGCCCGGTAACGACCTTGATTTTCCAAATCTCCGGCACCGCAGATCCAACCCCCAACACATTGGTGCGCCGCTGCTTTTCGCCGGCTTCAATACGCGCATTGCCTTGCACTATGGGAGACGTGGCGATGATGTTTTCCAGCTTGCTCAAGCTGACCGCATCGGCTATGACCAGCGGTCTTACCGTGCTGATCGATGCGCCCGATATACCGAAGGTGGTGGTTTTACCCGGGTGAACCCCGATCAGGTTGGTGCCGAACTGGGTGAATTCGGCCAACACAAAGGTATGAATGCCGCGGCCTATCGAGGTTAAAATCACCACTGCGGCGATGCCGATAATCAGCCCCAACGCAGTCAGAGCCGAGCGCAATTTATGGCTGATAACCGTCCGGTATGACAATGAAATCAGGTCGGCGTAGCGCATAGCTTACCGCTTCGCCAATGCGGCGACCGGGTCGAGATTGGCCGCTTTTCTGGCCGGCAATACGCCGAACAATAGACCTGTAAACAACGATACGGCCAATGCCGCAAGCAAAGCCCAAGCCGGCAAATGCATCGGAAAACTCGGGTAAAAAACCTGCAAGCCGCCAAGAGTCAGGTACCCCAGCACCACGCCCAGCACTGCGCCTGCCAGCGACAACATCGCCGCTTCAACTAAAAACAGCCACAGCAACTGACGCCTGGTCGCACCCAATGCCTTCAGCAAACCGATCTCGGAAGTGCGTTGCGTCACGCTGACCAGCATCACATTCATGACCAACACACCGGCCACCGCCAGACTGATTCCGGCGATACCGGCTACGGTCAGGGTCAGCGCGGTCAGTATCTTGTCAAAGGTGCTGACCACGCTGTCCTGGGTGATCAGCGTCACATCGTCCTCGCCTTCATGACGGGCCTTGATAATGCCCCTGATGTCATCGACCGCCTTGTACATGTCCGGTTTCGATTTGGCTTCAACCAGCACCCTGAACAATGAATGAGTATCGAATAAAGCCTGTGCCGAAGCCACCGGGATGATCACGATCTCGTCAAAATCGGTGCCGACCGATTGCCCTTCCGCCGCCAGTACGCCGATCACCCGAAAGCGCCGGTCGTTGATCCGCAGCCATTGTCCCAAGGCCGGTTGATTGGCAAACAATTCATTGCGTATGGTTTGGCCGATCACGCAAACCGACAAAGCTTTATCGACCTCTGTTTTGGGCAGGAAACTGCCTTGCGCCACGGTCAATCGGCGTACCCGTCTTAATGCATGCGTCGAACCCAGCACATTGGTTTCACGCTCCAGGCCCAATGATGAAACCGGCGCGGAACCGACGGTCACCGGTGCAATGGCGGCAATATGATGACTGCGGAATAAGGCCTCGGCATCATCCAGCGTCAAATCCCTGGGGGTTTCGCCAAACAGAGGCGGCTGCCCGCCGGTGGTTTCGGTGCGTCCCGGCAGCACGATAACCAGGTTTGTACCCAAGGCTTCAAACTCATTAACCACATAACGCCGGGCGCTTTCGCCCAAAGCCGTCAGCACCGAAACCGAAGCGATGCCGATGCTCATTGCCAGGATAATCAGTCCCGCGCGTAAGCGCTGGGTGCTGATTGCGGCTAAGGCTTGGGTTAATGTGTCATTGATGAGCATGATTTATCTGAACTCTGCCCTTTTTGCTCGTTGACCATAAAAAAATGCGTATAGTAATTCACCACGAAGACATGAAGAGCATGAAGAAAAGCAAAGACAAAAAACTTCGTGTCCTTCGTGTTTCGGCAATTGCTCCTGCATCCATGCAGTCGTTCGTGGTGGATTTGATTACTTATCACGCTATCTGCCCATCGACAATGCGAATTTTCCGCCGCGCCCGGTCGCCCAAATTCTGGTCATGGGTAATAATCACCAGTGTTACGCCCTGCCGGTTAAGCCCTTCCAACAACTCGATAATTTCCTTGCCGGATTTGCTGTCGAGATTACCGGTCGGCTCGTCGGCCAATAAAATCGAGGGGCGCATGATCATAGCCCTGGCAATGGCGACGCGCTGCAACTGTCCGCCGGAAAGCTGGTCGGGTCTATGCGCGGCTCTGTCTTGCAGACTGACCGACGCCAGCGCCTCCTGCACCCGTTGCTTGCGCTCCTTAGGCGCTACGCCCGCCAGTATCAACGGCATTTCTATGTTTTCGGCCGCCGACAAACGCGGAATCAAATGAAAAAACTGGAACACGAAGCCGATGTTTTCGCGACGAGCTTTGGCGAGCTCATCATCGCTAAGCTGTGTAACCGGCTGATTGTTTAACAGATACCGGCCTGAGCTGGGCTGATCAAGCAAGGCTACGACATTGAGTAAAGTCGATTTACCGGAACCTGACGGCCCCATTACCGACACATATTCGCCTTTTTCGATGCTGAGACTGATGTCATTCAAGGCATGAACGCATTGCTCGCCTACCTGGAAATAGCGGTGGATATGTTCCAGCCGTATCATTTTTGTATGCGGGCACGGGCGCCTGCAACCACGCCTTCCCGGCCTACCGACAATACCACTTTATCGCCGACATTCAGGCCCGACAGCACTTCCACGGTATTCCAGTTGACCAAGCCCGGCTTAAAACTGCGCTCTTCCAGCAAGCCGTCTTCACGCATTACCAAAACGCGGTTATTTTCCAGCACCGCCTCGGCAGGCACCCTAAGCGCCTTCGGTTTACTGGTCAGCAGGACTTCAATATCGGCGCTGTAACCGGGCAGCAATCTGTTTAGGTCTTTCGGATCGGTTAATTTAACTTCGACCTCGACGGTACGCGCCTGCTTTTCTTTTTCCAACACATAAGGAGCAATGCGGCTCACCGTGCCGGAGCAGCGTTTTTCGGCAAAAGCGTCCAACGACACACAGGCGGACATGCCGGTTTTTATCTGCGGCGCATCCACTTCATCAATCGGCGCGGACACATACAAGCAGCTGACGTCCAGCAAATCGATCGCGGGCAGAGTCGGAATGCCGGGCGGCGACGGCGTGATAAATTCCCCCAACTCGGCATTGATTTCAGCCACGGTGCCGTCAAAGGGCGCGATAACCAGAGTGCGTTCGACAGCGGCCTGAACCGCATCGCGATTGGCCTGGCTCACCGCAATAGCTTCAAGCGCGGCATTGCAGGACGCCCTCTTGGCGCGTGCGCCGGTCGCTTTAATATCGACCTGTTCTTCGGAGACGATATGATTGAATTTTTGCAGCTTCTCCAAACGGTCGGCCTCGCGTTCAGCGCCTGCGCCAAGCTGGCAGGCTTGTTCTGCCGATGCCCGGTTAGCCCTGACCTGGGCCTCCTGCAATTTGACCTGCGCTTTCAGGTCCTTGTTCCAGACCTCCATCAGCAATTGGTTTTGCTTGACCGCGTCGCCTTCCTTGACATGTAATTCGGCAACCTGCCCGCCCGTTGCCGGCGCAAGGTAAGAGCGCCGACAGGCTTTAACCGTTCCGACGCGGGTATTGGACACCGTCGCCCTGACCTCGCCTTGTTCAAGAGTGACGATTTCAACATCCACAACTTTCGGCTGCTTGGTAAAAAAGTAAACGGAAGCAATCAGCGCAAGCGCGCCGACAATAATGAGTGTTTTTTTGCCCGGTAAAGTCATAAATTAAGCGGCCCAAAGTCGTTTACGTGGGAGCTCTTTAAGCCCAGCCGCTAAGGGTACTGATTAACCGGATGTTGCGCAATGGCCAAGGAAGGTTTACCGCGAACAACGTGAATTCATTGTTCGCGCGATAATTTTATATGCGGTGGATCGACTTAAACCTACATCACCCGATAATCACCAGCCAATCGGTCAAGTAGGTCATTTTGACCGACAGGTTTCTTCCCAAGACTTTCAGCATATCGTCCGATTCACGCAAATTGATGCGGCCGTTGATTTTAAGTCCGCGTAAACTGTTGTCCCTGTAAACCACCAAACCGGTTCGGTAGCGGCGGATCTGGCCAATGACGCTTTCCAGCGGGGCATTTTCAAACACCAGGAAACCGTCCACCCAGGAGGTCGCCAGTTCCGAATTCAGCAGCCGGGTTTCGCCCAGCCCCGCGGCATCGATCGACACCGCCTCGCGATCATGCAAAATCACCGGCTGCTTCAAAATGCGCCGATCCGCCACTTCAACCCGGCCGGACATGACTTTGACTTCGTCGCCATCGCTTTGTTCATGCACGAAAAACCGGGTTCCCAGCACGCGGGTCGTCGAATGAGCCGCTTGAACAACAAACGGCCGGCCGGGATTGGGTTTAACCTCGAAATAAGCTTCCCCCTTCAGCAGTTCGACCTTGCGTTGCGGACCGTCCATGTTGACCGCGATAGCGCTGTCGGTATTGAGCATTGCGGTAGAACCGTCATCGAAATAGACGGTTCTGCGTTCGCCTACTCCGGTTGAATAATCGCCTTGCGTCAAAATTCCCAGTTCGTTGCGGAACGATAAGGCCAAGATCAGGCAGGCCGCGATCGCCAGCGGCAGTTTGAAATGCGCGGTTGTTATTTTATGCGGTGCAATGTTGTGCTTTTGGGCTGTGTCGCCGAGCGCTTGCAGCAAATCGGCATCTCCCCACAATTTACTGATTTCATTAAAGGCGTCGCGATGCGCATCGGCTTGGTTCAGCCAACGCAAAAAGGACGACTTTTCCTCGCTGCTGACATTGTCGGCCCTCAACCGTACAAACCACGCAACCGCCTGTTCGTCAATGTCGTTACCAAGCCCGGATTCCAAACTGTTTGTTTCGCTGTTCTGTTTCATAGATAACTACTCAGTTTCTGCATAGAAAGCTCTCCGTAGCCCCAAAACGCAACCGGCAAAGCAATCCGCGGAGTTAGCCGTCGAAATCACTGGATAGTAACGTTTCATGATATTCATTCTACCTAAAACCCATTGTTAATTGTATTTCGTATTGTAACGACTCAGCAGATGCTGATTTTATAATAAAACACGGATGGCACTGGTTAGACGGATTTTATTTTCTCCTTTATCAATGTTGATCAGCCAAATCCGTGTTCTATTTTTCATATCTCTTTACTTGCCATACGGCTGCAGCAGCAGTGTGTGTTCGGACTTGCCTGCGGCCAATGGCATCGGCAAGCCCTTTAGCCAATAGTCTTGCTGATCCCGGTAATACGGCGACAACGGCTGACCCGACTGGCCGCCGGGCATATGCAAAATCGCATCCTCAAAATGGCCCGGCGCAACAACCAGCCGCTCGCTGGCGCCAAAACCCGGACCCGCTGCGCGAACGCAAAAAGCACAACCGGGCAATGCCTCGCCCGGCATATCAAGAAAATCGCTCAGTATCGGCAAGGCGCGGGAAAACGGATGCGATTGTTTGACCCTGTTCAGTTTGCCCCAATTCAATTCGCTTAACGCGACTCCCGGCCGCTGGGCTTGCAAACGCTGTATGCTTTGTTTCAACTGTCCCAAAATAAAGCCGTTCCAGTCTTGATAATGCGCCGCATCGGGCAATGCGTGCAACGGTTTTTCAGTCAACAGGGCCTGCAACGGCGTATCGATATAAGTCCATGCATAGTTGAAATTTTTATCGGCCTGCCGACTGGCTGTTAAAAACGGCGCGAATACCGACTCGACCAATTGCTTTCTAAACTCGACCAGCAACGCAAATCCCAGGCTGCCGACATCGGCGCGTCCGTCCCAGGCCAGCAGGTAGTCGCGCGCTTCGGCCAAATCCGGCTGCGTCTCGACCGCTTCGGCGGTCAAGGTATCCAAGGCCAAGCGCTGATAGAAATTATAAAACTCGCTTTCGGTATCCAGTTGCAGATCGAACATGGCCATTTCGTCAACCTGCGGCATCTGCCTCAATTGTTCGGTAATCCTATAGGCGCGGTAACCGTTGCCGAACTGGTGGCCGATCACATAAGGATAATTTTTACCCAAGCGGCGGTCGTTGGCCGACGCCAAAATGCCTTCGGCCGGGTCGATGACGCGCGGCAATTTCTCGGGTTCGACATAGCCGTTCCAACCTACGCTGCCATCCGCCCAAGAGCGGCTGACCAAACCGTCATTGCCGAAGCGCTTGGGAATTTTGCCCATCAACGTCCAGGCAATGCGGCCCTTATCGTCAGCCAGTAAAATATTCAACTGCGGACCGCCGGTGCTATTGACGATTTTCACCGCCTGCTCCAGCGTTTCGCCCTGCTCCAAATCGAACAAATTGAGGTTGAACGCATCGGCATCCAGCGCCACCCAGTGAATCGCCACCGGCTGATCCAGCAACGGCTGATTGGCAACCGGTCCCCAAAGCGTCTGCTTGACCACGATTTGTTTGACTGCACCGCCTTTGACGGCGATGGTTTCAGGATATTCTTCGAAGCGCCGCCATTGATCGCCTACCCGGTATTGATCGGGATTGGCTGGATCGATGTCGAGCCGCACCAAATCCAGAAAATCGCCGGAAAGGTTGGTTGCTCCCCAGGCGATATGCCGGTTGCTGCCGACAATTAACAGCGGCGTACCGGGCAAGGTCAGGCCTGCGGCATGGGTATCGCCGTAATTCAGTTCGATACGGTACCAGGTATTGGGTACCGATATACCCAAGTGCATGTCATTAGCCAGAATGGCCCGCCCGTCCCCGGTTTTTTTGCCGCTGACCGCCCAGGCATTGGAACCGGCCATAAAGTCGAACTGTTGCACCAGCTGCGCCAACGCCGGGTTATCCGCCGGCCGATCGGCCAATGCGGTTGCCAAAGCCTCGACCGGAATCGCTTGCGCCGGACGTAAGGATTCGACCTGTTTTAACAGCCGGCCGGTGTAAAAATCGGTGTCGGGCGTTAGAAAACGCACCGCAGCTTCCGGCAAGGTTTTTTCCATCACGCTCAGCATGCGTTCGCCGCGTTCGCTCCAGGCAGTCAAGTTCTCGCACATCCCCAATACCACCAGCAGGCTGTCCTCAGGCGTCCAGAGCTCAGGCTGATAGGTCAACACCTTGAACTCGAAAGGCAGTTTGCCGGATTCCGCGATATAGCTGTTGACGCCGTCGGCATAGCTTTGCAGGTAATGTTGATGCTCGGGCGGCAGCTTTGCCAATATTGTTTTTACTTCCCGATGAAAACCGTAGGTTCGGGCCTTGATGTCGCTGTCCAGCGCCATTTCGCCAAAGATTTCCGCCAAGCGCCCGGCGCTTTTACGCCGCATCAAGTCCATCTGGAACAAACGATCGCGGGCGGCGACATAGCCCTGCGCCCTAACCCCATCGATACGGTTGGCGGCGTTGATCGCCGGAATGCCGTGGGCATCGGTATGTACTTGAACCTCCGCTGTAAGCCGGTCCAGCTTCACCGTGCCGTCAAGCCGCGGCATCGCATCATGCAAGACCCAGAAACCGCCGCCGATCGCGATCGCCGCCGCACTCGCCAGCCCCAACCCGCTATATAAGATAGTTTTTCGAATATTCACCGTTTTCGTTCCCACGCGCTACGCTCATCGTTATACACAACCCGCCACCTTAACTGTAGGCCTGAACTGCATCCTCATCCGGCTGCGTCTGCCTGCTTGCCGGTACCGGCTTATTCATGGCGACAATCTGGCCTTCTTCCAGCTTGATGCAGCGATCCGCCAAGTAGAAATAGCGGTCATCATGACTGATGACCAATATTGTTTTTCCCCGCGCTTTCAAACTCGGTAACAGCTCCGTATAGAATAGATGCTTGAATTCGGGATCCTGATCCGCCGCCCACTCGTCGAAAACGTAAAAAGGCCGGTCTTCCAGATAAGCAACCAATAACGCCAAGCGTTTACGCTGGCCTTGCGACAAATCCACCGAGGAAAACCGGCCGTTATCGACCCGCACTTTGTGGTGCAAGTGCAGGCGCTGCAAATAATCGGATATGATCAGATGGTTGCTGTCGTTATCGCATCCATACAATTCGTCAAACAAATAAAAATCCGAAAAAATCACCGAGAAGTTTTGCAGGTAATCATCCCTGTTGCGCTCATCGACAATCTCTCCGTTCCAGCGAATCCCCCCCCGCTCCGGCGAGTAGAGTCCAATCAGCAGCATTGCCAACGTAGTCTTGCCGCTACCGTTGCCGCCGACTAAAAACACCAATTCTCCCGGTTTAAAATCCAGGTCGATAGGCCCCAGGGTGAAATTGCGGTTTTCCTTTTCCCGATGAAAACTGTGCGTCACACCTTGTAGCGACAGCTCAAACAGCGTTGTGCGAATCTCAGGGTTATCAGGAGCATCGACCTCTACCGCCTGCCTTTTGAGTTGATCGCCGAGTTGCCTGACTTTCTGTAACGACACACTGGCGCGGCTGAATACCCCCAAGCTATTGGTAATGATGGTCAGCGGCGACATCATGAACAAAAACACCAACGCATAGCCGCGGATCACGCTCTGATCAATGGTTTGCCAAACCGGAAAAACATAAAGGATGGCGCCTATAACCACATAATACAAAAACTGCGCCCACTGATTAACCAGCAGAAAAGCCAGCGCATTCCTAAAAGAGTACCGGCGATAGGCTTCGGCGCTGGCCGTCAGCGACTGCGCCATAAAAGCATCGCTACGCTGCCGGTGTACCTTCAATTCACGAATACCCTCCGTCAAAGCCCGAAAACCGCTGCTGAGAACATCGTATTCCTCCCTCGCCTTGAGCGCGGCGCTTTTCGGCCACTCTCTGAACAGGTTGGAGCTCAAGACTCCGAATAAAATGACCCCGCCCAAAACCAGGGCTAAATGCCAGGATAACCAGCTCAGGTAGACCATACAGCCCGCCACGACCGCAAAATTAATGCAAACTACCGGCAATAATTGACTGGCATTGGCAATCGCCGTGATGTCCTCGGTCAAATGAGCCAATAACGCCGACTTGCCCAGCTTTTGCAGATACGGATAAGGCGCGACAAGAATCAAGCGACTGATTTGGACGCGAAGATCGTAAACAGTTTTAGCGCTAAGCCGATTGAGCAGATAATGCGACAGAAAACCGCTGGACAACACAGCAATAGCTAATCCGCCGAACAACCACGGTAAAATCCGGGTATCCAGGGTATTCGACAACGTTGCATTAATCAGCGCCACCAGGGCCGCACTGCTTAAGCCACTGATAATACCCGCAAACAGTACGCCAACAATCGTTAGCCAGGAAGAGCGGCACAAAAAAACTAGCATAAAAATTTCCCTTAAGCTCGCGTATATAATTGTTCGATGCGTTAGAACAAACTCATCCGATATAAAAGCCAAAGCAGGCCTAGTAATAGGACGCTTTAAACCCTTTTTAACCTCATCTGCCCGCTAAAAAATGTTCCCAATCCGCTTTCGCACACGCATCGCCTTTAAAAAACTATGTTATTTAACGCATTATTGATGCGCCATATGCCGCATTTTATAAGCCCGCAGCCAAAACAGATACATAAGCTATTGTAATTAAAATAACAATAGAATGGCATAGTCATTGCTTAATAGTTCTAGCCGGAGACTCTGAAACAGGCGTAAGCACAATACAGCAGTCGATATGCCTTCAAGGTTGTATCGCAACAGATATATCGAATGCCATGAACAATACTTAATAGCAACTTGGCCTGCAAACTAGATTTATTACAAACCGCTTACTGTGTACCGATAGCCGCTAACGAACAAAACAAGCACATGGAATTACATATATTTAATCGATTCAATAAGCTATGCCGGCTTACCCAACAGGTCAGGCAAATCATTGACGCTGTTGGCAGCCGAAAAACCGAATACCGCTTTTATCCCGATACCGCCGCCGGCTCAGCGGTAAAGTAATCATTCTTAACAGCAACGAAGAGGGATTTGAACTTGAACGTAGAAGCCATTTACTTAAACCACCAGTCCGAATTGCAGTTTCATTTGGCTCGAATTGTCGACTGCCCGGAGATAGCAGCGGATATTGCTCAAGAAAGCTTCATCATTTTTTTCCGCGAAGCGCAAAAACAAACGATCGATCATCCGCGCGGCTTCCTGTTCAGAATTGCCAAGAACCTCGCTTACGATCACATCAAACATCGCAAAGTAACGGAAAACTACCTGCAAGCAAAAGAACAATCCTTACCCCCGCAAAGCGAATTCCCTTCGGCGGAAAAACTCGTATCCGTCGATCAAAGACTGGCCGCCATCACCCGGATACTGGATGAATTGCCTGTGCGCACTAGAGAAATATTTGTCCTAAATAGAGTTTACGGCATGACCTATGCCGAAACCGCCAAGGAACTCGGTATATCCGATAGCGCGGTTGAAAAACACATGGCCAAGGCCCTGCTGCACTGCCGTAAACAATTCAAAAACCATTTACCGGACCCGGCATGACACTGAGGTATTTTGCCGTTTCTATCGTCTACTACAGGGAAGCATCAGGGAACCCGTAGCGGCGGACCTGGTGTGTTACAGCAATCACCTATCAACGGAGCATAACAATGGCTTGGGACGACGAAGAAGACACAACCATTTATCAGGTTGTCGTCAATCATGAAGAGCAATATTCGATTTGGCCTGGATACAAAGAAATACCGGGCGGCTGGCGTACTGCCGGCAAAAGCGGCAATAAGCAAGAATGTCTGGATTACATCAAGGAAGTCTGGACCGATATGCGCCCGTTAAGCTTGCAAACGCACATGCAACAAACGGCATCGCAATAGCCCGCGAATTTACAGAGACGGGACTTGCATCCCGTCTTTACACACGTTCAAGCCTTTTATAACATTTCGCGGGAACCATGAGAAGACAATTGCAATACCGTATGGTTAAAATCCCCCCCAAACAGTAACCTACCAAACTCTAGTGCCAAGTTTATATTGCCATCACCCGTTATTTCACCCAATTCATAAGCATTGACGGCGTTTTTCCTGCCTTCAATCAACTCACAAAAAACTTTATATGTTGTAGCGATTGTGCAATCACTGGATTTATCATCTTTTTTTAATGTTAAACCGTCACTATTACTCTCAATTATCCAAACACCGCCTTTTAACCCGGTTATCACGAATTTACAGGCACCGCGCAACAGTCTGAATTTATCCATTCTTGTAGTGGCATTTCGCAAAAAACGGTTTTGGAAAAAATCATCCAAGTCTATATCCTGAATCGTCTGTTCGTCATTACTCTGTTGTTCGGCATATAGCGCCTCTATCGTCGGATACCCTAACTGCTGGTGGAACGCGTTAATCTCAGCCATCAACTCATTCGGAATTGCGGTTACTGGAATCGCTGTACCATTGCCGATAGAATCCTTGTTGATTTTTCCGGAAAACCAGACTTTCAGATCGCCATCACCCTGATCATGTGGTACTTGAAAAATCGAATCGATCAAGCGCTCATCCCAAGGCTCACCGAGAAAATCAAACAGTTTTGCCAAGACTTGTTCCGGTTGCAGAACCAAAGACTCATAGTTAATCCTAATACACTGATTAGCATGAGCCTGTTCGAATGCCATCAGCTTGCTGTTCTTCTCCAGCCAGTTATCGATCATCGCACCAACAAAATTAGTCGGACGGTTCTGGACATAAGAAGCCAATTCAGACATATACCCTAATGGATTGAGTTTAATGCACGAATAAGCAACATCCAGGCAATTGCGGTATAAACAGATATATTTGGCCTGTGGAAAAATCTTTGTCAATATCCTCAGATAATCAATGTTGATGGTCGATTTTTCGCACCAATTTTTTTTGCCTTTCCCTTGTGCGTAACGGCCCAGTAAGTCTGTTACCACCCGCCGGGTTTCTTTGATTGCCAATTGGTCTCTTTGCTCTTCAGTCTCCATATCCGGCAATTCTCCCAGCGAATAATAAGCCGTCGTATATAAACCGGCGCATAACGGGCCCAAGCTCAAATGACCTGGACTGCATAGATTGGGATGTGTATCAACAATGCAACGCAGCATTGTTGAACCTGAACGGACACAAGATAAGATAAAAATCGGTTGTTTAATCAGTTCCACGTGTTGGTCGTTTGTGTTTGCCATTATTATGTCCTTTTGTCCGAGTTTCCGGCTATTGGGCAAACGCTTATCCCTGATAGCCGAGCATTATTGTTCTGTTTTTACACGACGGCCTTAACTAGAACAGGCCGATAATATGACGCCTTAAGCCCTTTTTAACCTCATTTGCTCACATTAGAATAGCCAACCGCTTAAACTCAATCCCTTTATAACATTCAGCTGGAACCGTCAGCGCGGCGCTGATGATGAAACAACCCTGGAAATATCTAACCCGAGACCTACACCGACAGCTTTTACAAAACTTTCCTTTCTCATCCAGAGCCGGTAGAAAAACTCGTCTTTCCGCTTCCCGGCAATCCGTTCCAAAAACAGCATTCGGCTTCGGCAAAACAGGTGTTGAAATGTGGCTTTCGGCAAACTGACGACTAAGCCGGTTTTGCTATTTTAGATATACGACTTTTTTGCAGATCAATACGCTAAGAATTCGGTTCGAAATATTTCAGTCAGATGAAAAATCGGAAATAGATTCATAAACTTCATTGGAATAAATAACAATATTCGCAGCATTACTGGCTAAAATTAAGTTATGCATTTTCAAGAAAAAAGCAGCTTGCCTAAATCCATTAACGAATTTTGGTCGCTAACGCCCTCTACATCAATCTCTCCTTGAGCAAAAGCCTCTATCGCATCCCTTGTTCCGTTAACCATTTCTAGCAGCAAAGCTGCTGATAAACAAAGCGTAGAATCAGCTTTGGAATCGCCTTCTGTAACCAAGCCACCCTGATTGGATAAATCAATTAGCCAAGCCCTATCCGTATCGCCTTTGATAATTATCTTCCATATTCCTTGAAGCGCAGGATAGCGACCGCGGTTATTTTTAATTGCATTCATAAAATGGTTTTTAAATATATCCGATATATTGGACATAGGATTTTCATTTATTTCATTGCGAATAAACCCAGTGTTATTAGAATAATAATCATCCAAACAGGCATACTCCAGCTTGCCAAGCAGCCTATCAATTTCTGTTATAAATTTCTTCGGGATTCCGGCCCGCGGCACCTCTATTCCCTTTCCGACGGAGTCTTGGCGAATCTTGCTGGATAATGCCGCTCTACCATCCCCCTCTCCTTGATCATGGCTGACCTCGAATACGCGCCCCATTAAGTCTTTTTCCCATCCGACTTCCAGAAACTCAAATAATGATGAAAGCGTTTCTTCGGACCTCATGACGACGGATTCATATTTCACTCGAAAGCAGCGTTCCTGGTGAGCCGCTTCGAACGCCAACAACCGATCGGTTTTTTCCAGCCAATTTTCAACCATCGCCGCGATAATACTTTCAGGGTTTCTATGCACATAAGGCACATGTTCAGGAAGAAAGCGGTATTTACTCAGATTGACACTGGAATGAACCACGTCTAAGCAATTCCGGTATAAACAAATATATTTAGCGTCAGGAAAATGAGCCTCCAATACAGGCAGATAGTCCAAATTCATCGGCGTCTTTTCGCACCAAATTTGTTTATCTTTAGCCTTTGTATATCGGCTCATTATGTTGTCGATAATTTTCCTGGTTTCGTTTATCGCAAAATTTTTTTTGCCTTCCTCATCCAGCTCGGTATGCGTCTGCGCAAGCGTTCCGGTTAACGTTCGATTTAGGCTGCTGCACAAATCACCCAGATACAAATGCCCCGGACAGGTTATCTTCGAATGAGTATCCATAATATATCGAAGCATCGTAGAGCCTGAACGCTCGCATGAAAGAATAAACACAGGTGTATAGGGAGTATTATTCATTGTTTTTCCATAGGGATACTTTGACGGCCTTGCGTTTTATAAAAATTTATCAACCACAAGGACAGACGAATAGTTATTTTCTATATATTAAAAGGTATGCTCAGTTAAAAAACCAATTACTCAATTAAACCAATATGCAGAGAAAACTTGATATTAGAAATCCGATATATGATGCCTCTGTAGTTCGCCAATATCCTATGGTTCTACCAGACTTGAAATGCGACTCACTTGCCTGGCAAGATTTTTTTTCGCCTTGCGTTTTTGCAGCCAGCGGATAACGCCGGTCACGTATAGCAGCAGCGGCACTAATCCGGTAATCGCAATAATAATGCGTCCGCTGAGTCCGAACGCTTCGCCGTTATGCAAAGGATAAAGCCACTGTAAAAAAACATCCCCGGCAGCATCGGTCATCGGGTCGCGTTCCTGCACTATCTTGCCGCTATATTGATCGAGCCACAACGTTCGTCTCGGGCGGGTTCGATTAACTTCCTGCGGCGATCCCTTAACGATACGATAAGCGTCCCGCTCACCTTGCGGAAAGAAAATCCATTTATAGACACCATCAGGAAAACGTTTATCGGTTATAGCAGCAGCCTGAACCAAAGTAATCGGCTCTCTTTGGCTGGTTTCTGCTGACATCGGCGCCCCCGCTTTCGGTGTTAAAGGCAGAAATACCTTAACAAGACCATCGGCATATCCAGGGAACACCATCTCGATACCCGAAGCCAACACAACCAGCAGCACAATAGAGCAATAAAAGCCGAAGGTTTTATGTAAGTCAAAGTTGAAACGCTCAGCACTGGCGTGACGCTTAATGGTTAAAGCCCGCCAAATCTTACCTGAGCTCGGCCACCAGACGATCAGGCCTGTCAATACAGAAAATAGTAAAAACAGCGCGACAATGCCGACAAACGTGCGACCGGCTTCGCCTAAAGCCAGCGAGTAATGAAAACGCACGAAAAAATTCATCAGGTTGCCCCGCCAGGCATTGCCGGTATCGAACATCAAACGCTGCCCCAAGACACGGGCATTGTAAGGATTAACATACACCAGATGCCATTCGCTTTGCTTCAGAGTCTGTGCGGGCAAACTGTAGGTGACAGAAAACGCTTCATCCGTTCGGGCCGGAAACACCAAGGCATACGGCTTGCCCTGCCTTGGAATAACCGCCTTCGCCGCTACGGCAATCTCATCCAAAGACCGGTAATCCGCTTGTGGAGGATAGCTTTGTATTTTTTTTAGCGCCGGATTCAGTTCAGAGTCTATCTCCGGCCAAAATACCGACAAGCTACCCGCCAAACCAATCAGCACAAACACGGCACCGGCGAACAGACCGATATATAGATGCACCTTCAGCCAAATCTTGCGTCGGATTTTGTGGTCTCGAAAGGAGTTGACGTTTTTTACGGGCATCATTAATACATTAAGCGACTAATCATCAATAAAGGTTAAATGCCGGGGTGCAAAAAACATGCACCCCGGCCTGCGCGGCTAATTAAAACTCCACCTTAACCGAGCCCATGAACGTGCGCGGAGAACCGGGATTTATGAAAGTGTTGCTATTACTGGTGGACACGTAATACTCATGATCCAATAAGTTCTCCACATTAAATTGCAGCGTGGTTTTTGCTTTCGCTATCGGCAACTTGTATTTCACCAACGCGTCTAACCTGCCATAACCCGGCAATTCAAACGTGTTGGCGGCGTCGCCCTCTCTCTGACTCTGAAAATAAACGCCGGCCCCCATACTCAAGCCCCGCACAGCCGCCTGTTG